>CAMYNE010000674.1 GCA_947259675.1 uncultured Pirellulaceae bacterium | reverse complement strand
AGAAGTTCAGACCAATCAGCGCTCATTTCGAACAGCCAACCTTGGTCGTATTTATCCGTATTGATCGCAGACGGATCTTCCATCAACGACTCATTGAACTCGACCAATTCACCCGGGACGGGTGCATACAACGAACTTTCAGCTTTCTTGCTCTCGATACTGCCGATTTCCTGTCCCGGATCCAATCTGGCAGGAGCTTCACAAAGCCAATCCAGGAAATACACATCCTGGAGTAGCCGTACGGCGTACGCCGTAAAACCAAACCGAATTTTGCCAACATTTAACTGAGCCCACATGTGGTTTTTTGCGTACAGTCGATCGGTTGGAAATTCAGCTTCAAACTCGCCCATCATGAACGTCAACAAGTCGCTCATGTGTACCGAACTCCCTGATGCTCGGCCTCAAAGAATGACGGCAACAACGCGTCCGCGTGAAGAAACCCTTTGCGAGTCAGTTCGACGCGATCATCGTTGATCGTCAACATCCCGTCCTCGACATGTTGATCGAATTCGGCTTGCCAGTGCGCTACGATATCGGTGTCGAACTTGCGCTGGAAATAGGCCCGGTCCAAATAGCCTTTTTTTAACAGCAGAATCATTTCGCGAATTAACAATTGATGATTCGTTGGCTTCATGCCGCGTCCAAGAGGTAGCTGGCCGCGTTCGTGCAGATCTTCAAGATACTGCTTCATTTCCGCCTTGTTCTGGTAATGAACCCCGGAGACGTGTCCAAAGCTGGCGATGCCGGTTGCCAGCAAATCCGAACCTTGCCACAAATTGTCGCGATAGCTGAAGTTGACTTTGTCGTTGTCCTTAACAACGGTGTAGGCACTGCTGATTTTGTATCCGGCGGCTAAAAATTCATCGAAGGCATAGTTCAGCCAGTCTCGTTTGGTTTGCCAGTCAGCGACCGGTGTTTCGATCTTGTTGCCCAAAATGTCTTTGGAATAAACCGTGTTGAAGGGCAACTCCATTTGATAGATCGTCACGCTATCGGGCGAAAATTCGATTGCCTTTTGAATGTTGTATTTCCAGTTATCCCATGTTTCACCAACCATTCCGGAAATCAAATCAATGTTGACGTTGTGGAAATCGGCGGCACGTATCCAGTCCCACGCCCGATAGACTTCCTTGGACAAATGGGCACGTCCGTTTTCTTCGAGAATGGAATCAGTAAAGTTCTCAACGCCAAGACTTAGGCGCGTGATGCCTAATTCTTTCAAAGTCTTGATTTTGTTTTCTTGTAACGTTCCAGGTTCACATTCGAACGTAACTTCTTCAGCTTGATCCCAATTGATGTTGGCTCGTAAACGATCGACCAGTGATGTCAATTGCCGCGAACTCAAAAACGATGGTGTACCACCACCAAAATAAACGAATCGAAATGGTCGATCGCCCATGACGGCAAGCTGACTCACCAATTCGATTTCTTTGCACAGCGCGGAAACGTAATTTTCGATGTCTTTCGCGTTTTGATCGGTAAAGACTTTGAAGTAGCAGAATTTGCATCGCTTCCGGCAGAAGGGAATGTGCAAATACAGGCCCAGTGGCACATCGTTTGGTGGCGAATCCATCGCAGCCCGAACCACGTCAAGCGATTCTTCGTTCCATTGCGAGAACGGCGGATAGTTGGAAATAAAGTAACTACCAACTTCAGTTTTCTTTGAATCTGTTGACATAATTCACTGTTTGGCGTGTGAGAAAAAGATCGACGCGATGACAGGTTGGCCATCTATCTAAATACGGACGCTGTTCTTGAACCAGCCCTTCCGATCACTCGGACTTCGCTGATGGGAACTGCTCTTTACTACCTAAACAATAGACAACGCCCCGATCGGTCGCAACGACAAGTCGCCCGAAAGCCACTGCGGGAGAACCAATCACGCCGCCATTCAATTGCTTTTCCCAGAGAATCTCGCCGCTGGCCAGTTCGATCGAATACAGTCGGCCATCCGTCGCGGCGATAAAGACACGTTCGCCAACGATGACCGGCGAAGAATCGACGCTGCTTTTTAAGGTCGTCGCCCAATTTTCGGCACCCGTTTCTGGATCCAGTGAATAAATGATGCGATCTTGGGCGCCAAATACGACATGCCCTTTCGTGACAGCTGGGCAACTACGGATGGTGGCGCCGCCTTCGGCTTCAAATGTCCACTTCACGTCGGCGGTCTTCCAATCGATGGCAAAAAAGCCGGCTTGTTCGGTTCCCACAAATACAGTGTTACGCATGACTGCCGGTGTTACGCCCGTCGGCGATTGGATGTCGACGCTGGAGACCTCTTGGCCAGAATCAAGGTCGATAATGTGCAAACCGCCGTCGCATCCTGCCACGAATGCCCGATTATCTACGACCGTTGCACTACAGCGAACTTGATCAGCCGTTTCGTGTT
>CAMYNE010000673.1 GCA_947259675.1 uncultured Pirellulaceae bacterium | reverse complement strand
AGTCGCCATTGGCTGTCAGCAACCCGCTAAAGATCGTCGACAGGCGCTCTCGCCAAAGCGCAAACTCTTCATCGTTTTTGGTATGCATCAATTCCTGGATCGGAGGCAGGCGTGACATGAATCGCGCGTTGGTCTCCAAATCGCGAACGGAAGATTGCATATCGGCCCTCAGTTCACGTCCTTCCATCCGCAACGTATCGTAGCGGGACTGTTTCTGATTTTGGCCCGCCATCCATCGTTCCACTTCGTCGGCCAAATCAGAAGCCGATTCGTAACGCGCAAAGCGCTTGCGGGACATCGCCTTCAGACAAATTTTTTCCAGCTTGCGTGGAACCTTGGAAGAATAATCGCGCGGCACAGGTGTCGCTCCTTCGGCAATTGCCCGAAGAACATCGGCCACTTGAAGTCCTCCACCCGCGGAGAGATTGCTTTTTTCGTGAGGTGCACATCCGGTCAAAATCGCGAACAGGATCGCCCCGAGACCATACACATCGGTACGCCGGTCAATTTTGTCCAGTTCGCCAGCTGCTTGTTCGGGAGCCATGTAAAGCGGCGTTCCGATCACTTCTCCAATCATCGTTTGGGCCAGAGCTGAATCGGAAATTGAGGTTTCCTTAGAAAGCTGGGTTCCCAGTTCACCGTCTTCTTCGACTTTTGCCAAACCCCAGTCGAGTACGATCACTTGACCAAAATTGTCCAGGGCCACGTTTTCCGGTTTCAAATCGCGGTGAATGACACCTCGCGAATGAGCGTAGGCGATTGCGTGACAAACATCGAGAAATGCCGTCAACAATCGATGGAGACCCATCTCGTCTTCCTGACCTTCTTGCACCAATTCGTGGTATTCGACAATTGCTTCGGCCAGCGTGCGTTTGCCCACAAAACGCATTCCGTAAAACGGCTCTCCAGTTTGGGCGTCGATACCAAAACTGTACAAGGGAACGATATTGGGATGTTCCAGATGTCCGGTGATCTCGGCTTCACGATGAAATCGCTGCCACGCGGCCGGAGTTTCCATCGCGGACGAATTCATCTGTTTGATTGCCACGTTACGTTTTAGCTTTTCATCTCTCGCCAGCCACACATTCCCAAGACCGCCCTCACCCAGTTTTCGAAGGAGTGTAAAACGTGACACAAGCTGCCGAGTATCGCCTGGCTCGATAGGAATCGTGAGCGCCGGATCGACACCCATTGCACCGGTTGCTGACAGCTGCGATTCTGACTTCTTCTGTTCGATCGCCTGGGCAACGGAACTCTTCAGCCGGTTCTTGATTTGGGCCGACATTCCAGGTGCAACCGTGAAATCACCCGATTCTGCTTTGACCGCAAATTCGGCAACCGAGTTTTGAATTACTTTCGAGATCTTCGCGAATTCTCTCGTTTCTTCGTGCGATTCAAGGTTCAATGTGACTTTTTTCTTCTCTTCTTCGGTTAATTCATAACGAAGTGATTTCGAAATCAGCTCTGCCGCCCGTTTATCATTGAGCATTGTTTGATTCCTCCTCTCCGCCGTTTAACGTCGTACCCACACATTTAGCTAATCCCAGCCTGGCTCGGTGCATTCTGACCCATAAGTTCGACGGCGTAATTTCCAACTCCTTACAGATTTCGTCGGAATCCATTTCTTCCATGACGCTCAACACAAACACGTCTGCTTGACCTTGGGGCAAATGAGTCAGGCATTCGCGGACGATTTCCCAAAGCTCCTTAGACTGCATATTCGCGTCAGGAGCCGTGGACCAGGGGAAAGAGCCTTGTCGCCAGTTTCCCTTCGCATCAAACAACTGAGCGGTTGGATCTGTTTCGTCTTCGTAGGAACTGACGCGATTGTGTTTCGCCCGGCGGCGAACAAAATCAACGATTTTTCTCTTGAGAATTCCTAACAGCCACCCCTGTTCGGAGCCCTTGCCTGAATATTGATGGTGATATTTGATGCCAGCCAGAAACGTCTCCTGCACGGTTTCTTCGGCGGCATTCGCATCCCGCAGGCGGGAATAGGCGTAACGGTATAGATAGTCACCGTACTGATCCACCCAATGTTCGGGATCGACGCGCTCGGTGGTTGGCACAGAGAGGTTGTCGGTCGACACGATCGTTTGACTCCGTGTTATGAAAACGTAAGGTTATTTTATACGCATTCACGCTGAAAATGTTTGATTCGTCACGTCACGTTATTCACTTGACATTCGAATTCTACATTGATCGGCAGTGGCTCTCTAGGCTTTCAAAAGCGAATCGTAAAGTCAATTAGACGGAAGTCTTCAGCCGAGTTGGCTTGGCAGCTCTGGAACTTGGACGTATCGCTAAGATCCCACGCAACCTCTGACTTCTTCCTAATTGCCACATAGAACAACCATCGCAATTTGATTAGACTGATGCGATTGAAATAGACGA
>CAMYNE010000672.1 GCA_947259675.1 uncultured Pirellulaceae bacterium | reverse complement strand
GTTGCTATCCAGCCTTCCTGAAGTTTTCCTTTCTCAATTTCAGTGATGGCTTATAAATCGGGAACTCGCTGGTTTGAGGGTCAGTAAGAAAAGAGAATGAGCCAAATATCTTGTGACACTGACTCCGAAACTTACCGGAAGATCTCTTCCGCGTCGTAGATTTCGCCACCGCTTACCGTTCCGAGGGCTCGCCAGACATCGATGTCGATCGTCGAAGTAATGCTCACGGCTGAACCATCCAACATGGAGACGTTGACCGTTTGCGGGTGATAACTTCTCAACGTCACGGCCGCATAAGTGGGTTGATCGTCTTTCTTGCCTTCCTGTACGGAATTGAAGTCGATGTCGTAAGTCAGTCCGTTAAATTCGTAACTGACTTTGGAATTGGGAGGAAAAACCGTCGTAAATCCAGAATGATGTACGCGACCATCGCACCATTCGGTATGGCCCGTGTTGTCGTTCAGGTTGGGTCCAAGCTTAAGTTCGCCAGAAAACGATTCAAAGTAGTCAAAATCATCACCTAATGGCGGCGTATCGCCAGGATCGCGCGTGTTCCGAATGTAAGACGTGTACATTTTGGCTTCGCCATTACAAAGCGTGTGGCTGGTTCCATCCGTTATGCGCCCCATTGTGACTTTGCTATTTACGTAAAACGGTCCATCACCCTGTTTGGCAGTCACGGGAT
This sequence comes from uncultured Pirellulaceae bacterium, assembly GCA_947259675.1. Classification (GTDB taxonomy): domain Bacteria; phylum Planctomycetota; class Planctomycetia; order Pirellulales; family Pirellulaceae; genus Mariniblastus. The sequence goes on along the minus strand of CAMYNE010000672.1, from coordinate 1,712 downwards.
CATAGATAAGCCAGCTTCCCATGTTAAAGACATAGTTTAATGGAAAAACTTTTTCATTACCGTTGGAGTCTCTGCGCACGCGATCATTGGCTTCACTTGGACAAATGAAAACCGTCATGCGAGTTGTCGGTACGCCGGTATCAATTTGTTCATCCCATGGCTCTTCGAGATCAACCAGGTTCTTCGAATTATTCTGCTCAAGGTAAGCCAGCAAACGACCGTGAATCGACCAGGACCCGTTGTTAGTCGGTAAAATTGTTCCGTGTTCGATTTTGAAACTTGGTGGCAACTCTTTAAATGCAGACTCGTAATTGTAAACTGCCAACGCCAGCTGACGAACATTATTCAAACAAGAGGCCTTGCGGGCAGTCTCACGAACCTGTTGTACCGCAGGCAGCAACAATCCAATCAAAATACCAATGATTGCGACAACAACCAGTAGCTCAATTAAGGTGAAACCACGTCTTGGATTAGTCTTCATGGAAAGACTCCTAGCTGCTTTGGATGAGATGTTCTGCAGAGCAACGGCTGCAAAACATCGCCGCATTCACGACTGGTTTTATGTAGGAATACGTCTTATCAAACAGGCGGGTTTGCTATCTTATCCATTCTAAGCACTTGGTTAGTTCTGTCGATCTTAATCTCAGGCGTTATCATCGCGAAACCGTATTCAAATCGTCGTTTTGGACGAAATTCGGCCGTTCATTCGGCCAGATTCAACCAAATTGTTGACGCAAACGTGGACACTCGCGAAGATGAACCTTCGAGTTACATCCAAAGTCCGTTCAAAATCCAAACAAATCTGAGAGTCATCCATGAATCGAAATCTGATCCAATTAGCCATTACCTGTGGATTTGTATTGTTGTTGAACCTGACGTCTTTCTCACTATCTCCAGTCGCAGGTTATCCGGGTTTCCAACAGGATGAGCAATCAGCTGAGAAAAAAACCGACGAGGATAAGTCAGAAAAGAAAGCAGTTGAAACCGTTGATATTGAATCGAAATCGATTCAGGTTTATCGCACATTTGATGGGCGAGTCGAGTCCACGCAAATGAGTGAATTAAGAACTGATTTCAAGGCTTGGACAGATTTGGAAATCAGCGAGGTCACCGAAGAAGGATCTGCGGTGAGTGCCGGCCAGGAAGTTTTGAAACTGGATTCTGAAAAACTCAACAAGGCGATCTCCGACGCTAATTTCGCTGAAGAAAGTGCAGGATTCGCTTTGAGAGATGCCGAACTCGCCATGAAGGAAATCGAGGAGACGTTTGAACTGGATCAGGAACTTGCCGAAAGAACATGGAATAACGCGAAGGAAGATTACAATTACTATTTGAAGGTCGTGGGGCCCGAAAGACTGAAAGACCTGGCCTTCGACGAAAAATCATCCGGTTATCGACTTGAATATTCCAAAGACGAACTTGATCAACTTGAGCAGATGTACACCGAGGATGAACTCACCGAAGAATCCGAGGAAATCGTTTTGAAACGCGCGCGACGTAGCGTGGAATCGGCCGAACGTTCCATGAATCGATCAATGTTAAGTATCAAACGCGACCGAGAATTTGAAATACCACGTGCTAACCAGCGTCAAGAGAATGAATTCGTGCGGGCGGGACTGGAGCACGAAAAATCCAAAATCAAATTGCCGATCAAAAAACAAAGAACAGAGATCGCTTTGGCGAAGGCGGAGTTTGAGCTGAAAAACAAGAAA
>CAMYNE010000671.1 GCA_947259675.1 uncultured Pirellulaceae bacterium | reverse complement strand
GGCAAGGCACTAGCCGCCGGTTCGATGCAGAAAAACCGGTGGCTAGCGCTTTGCCGCGCATAGAAAGTAGCGCTGTCCACCTAAAGTCTTCTCAGAGTGAATTCTCGTTGGTTGTTTGCTCAATTGCGCAGGAGCCAGTCGCTAATCGGACGGTAATGGTCCACACGATCCACGACCTTGTGTCGGCTTCTTGCGTGTAATTGTGAAATCGCCGAAGATAATGCCCTGTAGGATCTCGGGATAATCAGAACTATCGATGCGTCGGAAAAACGGACACGATTGTCTGAACGTCCAAGGAATAATCAGGGGCTCGAAATGCCGAAGTGGTGCGACGCAACAATTGTTGACAAAAAAATATGGACGGAAGGGCTGTTTACCATTTCAATCACGGCCAACGATGTCAACGAATTTGAACCCGGTCAGTTTTTGCAGTTGGGGGTCGAAGATGGCGACGCACTGATCAACAGGCCCTATTCCGTCGCTTCACCGACGGGTGACTTACTGGAATTTTTTATCGTCCTTGTTGATGATGGCCAGCTGACTCCTCGACTTTGGAAGTTGGAGGTTGGCGATACGCTCAAAGTGTCACAGCGGGCTGCCGGCAGCTTTACTTTGAAGAAATCACCAGCCGCCGAATGTCTTTGGCTGGTTTCCACAGGAACAGGATTGGCACCCTATATTGCGATGCTGCGAACCGCTGAACCCTGGGAAACGTATCAAAAGATCATCGTGGTTCACGGAGTTCGCTTTGCGGCCGATCTTGGATATACCGATGAGTTAAAGGAATTCGAAAAGAAGTACCCCGAGCGATTTACGTTGATCCAGGCATTGACGAGGGAATCGACTGACGGCCTGCTCAATGGCCGCATCCCGGCGCTGTTGGAGTCGGGCGAACTCGAAAGCGTTAGCGGTTGTCAGTTGCGTGACGACAACTCAACCGTGCTTCTGTGTGGTAATCCAGCTATGCTCGACGATATGGAAGAAAAACTGGGGACTCGAGGACTAACGCGTCATCGTAAAAAATCGCCTGGCCAAATTGTGCTGGAACGATATTGGTAAAACAATCGTCGGATTGGCTTCAATCGAATGGCACTCGTTTCGCGGCCGAAAGACCACCTTCTCCCGACGACACGTGAGGGTCCGCGGGAGGGGAATTGCGTTTTCTCCCAAACTAATCAACCCTGGTATCTCCGCTTGCACGTCCGACATACAACCGCTTTGTTTCGACATTCCCAAAAATATGTAAACGGTGCGGTCCATTGTCGTCTAACGGGCAAACGTTATCCTAAGACTTGAATAATCTCTCGTTTCAGAAGTTGAGGAATCCTGTGTCACTGATAGCTGGATTTGAACATATTGTTCGAGAAAATGAGCCATTGGCCCCCTTTACCCGTCTGAATCTCGGCGGAGTCGCGGAGTTTTTCGCGGAACCAACTAACTTGGAAGAATTGGTCGGCCTGGTAATATCGTTTTCTGCTAAAAAGTTGCCAATTCGATTGATTGGCGGTGGTTCGAATATCCTGGTTCGAGATGAAGGTGTGCCAGGGCTCGTTTTGCATCTGACCGCCCCGGAATTTGTAAAAATCGAAGTTGACGAAGACCAGATTATTGCGGGCGGCGGAGCGAGGATGTCTCACTTTGTTGCCACTGCAGTTCGCGAGGGACTGAGCGGGCCAGAACAACTGGTTGGTATCCCGGGAACGGTCGGAGGTGCATTGCACAGCAATACAGGAGCGCTGGGCGTTGGTGTCGGGAACTGGTTGCAATCGGCCGAAGTCTTAACGAGGGCCGGTGAGATAACAACCCGTGACCGGGATTCGTTGACGTTTTCGTACCATAAAAGCAGTTTGAACGAACTCGTCATTATCAGCGCCAAGTTTCAGTTCGATCGCGAAGACTCAGAGGTGCTGAGTCGACGCATGCAAAAGCTCTGGATATCGCGTCGCGCGGCCCAGCCGTTATCGGATCAATTTGCCGCTTATATTTTCAAAGATCATGGCGGCGAAACCGCCAGTGAGTTGATTGACAGCGCAGGATTGAAGGGAACCCAGGTCGGCCATGTCGAAATCTCCGACCGCGATCCAAATGTGTTTATCGCTCATCCCGGCTCCACAAGTGGTGATCTGCTGCGCTTAATGGATTTAGTCAAAACCCAGGTCGCCGAACGGCTGTCGGTTGAACTTGAAACGGCCATTCAGATTTGGTAAGTCCATAAACTTTGACGATTATGCTTGAAATGCATTTCATTCTTCGATCCAAAAGGTAGTTTTTGCGTGTCCACAGATGGTGATCAAAGATTTTTGCCAAAAGCCTCGATTTCTAAAGAGAAGACTTTCTCGAATCTAGGCACTAAAAAGACATGGCGAAAACGATGTTATTGGACCAATATCAAAAGCCATCGACTTTGGATCCAAGTCTCGTTGCAAACACGGCCGATTTTATTCGTTCGATTGGCTGGGTTGAAAAAATCAATGAAATCCGAAAGTCGAAATCCGGACTGAACATCGATCTGACCTACCGACATCCGGTAGCCATGGTCAAGATCAACGACACTCAACTGCTTCCGGTTGATCGACAGGGCGTGATTCTTGACGGTGAATTGGTCCGGGCAGTAGACGACGCTCAGCTCTTAAGGATATCGATGTTTCGCCCCATCAGTCCAAATGCTACCTTATACACCTGGCGACAATGGCCCGATCAACGCGTGCAAGAGGCGGCTTCGATCGGATACGTCCTCGCCGATCATTGGAAGCAGTTAGGTCTGCTCCGAATCGTCACGTTTCAACTCCCGGGTGACCGGGCCGAACGGCAAGATTTTCAGCTGTGGACACATGGACAAATCGATCCCAATGATGTGGACAATCGACCCTATGCCGCCAAGGTCATCTGGGGCAGTGCGCCGGGTTGCGAATCACAGGATGAAGCCAGTGCCACGGCGAAAATCCAGGCCATCGATGACTTCATCATTCAGCGAGGACCTCTCTTGGACTCAATTCCGAATGGCAAATTGCTTGATGTTCGGTCCGGTTCGCCGATCTTGACTTCTCAGGCCCGGACCGCAGATCAAATAAGTCTCTTCTCAGATATACGCTGACTTGGCTGCTTGGGGATATAAGGCCTGCGCAGTCAACCAGGCAAAGGCACCTGTTTCAGAATTCTCCTTCCTCAATCCGAAACACGCGGAAAAGCGTCTCGCCCCAAGTTTCTTGACAAGCCGACCATTTTGGAAAGTGACGCCGCGCTTAACCATGCCGGGACGATTCTTGTCGCGGACGACGAACCGACGATCGTCGAATTTACAGAGACATTGTTAACCATGCGAGGATGGAAAGTTGTCACGGCCGTT
>CAMYNE010000670.1 GCA_947259675.1 uncultured Pirellulaceae bacterium | reverse complement strand
GGCGGCGGCGGAGGTGGTGAATGATCCAGCCCACCCCGCGAGTGGAATTGGCTGCCCAGATTCGCGACTTGCAAAAACATTATGTTCTTAAAAGCGAAACGGTACGCGCCCTTCGAGGCGTTACGTTCGATGTTCCGCAAGGTGATTATGTCGCCATCATGGGGGCATCCGGGTCAGGAAAGAGCACGCTTTTGAACTTGTTGGGTTGCCTCGACCGACCAACATTGGGCTCGTTTGTCCTTGGAGACGACGATGTCGCCACCATGACCGATGACCAGCTTTCGAACATTCGTGCTTCCCGGATCGGGTTTGTGTTTCAATCGTACAACCTGATTCCGCAGCTCACCGTGGTTGAGAACATTGAGGTTCCGCTCTATTACCTGGGACGGCTCGGAACCAAGTCTCGAGAGCGATGCAAACAACTTGCCACCATGGTCGGACTGGGCGATCGACTGAGTCACCGGCCCACGCAGCTCTCCGGTGGACAGCAACAACGAGTTGCCATTGCCCGTTCGATGGTAAATGATCCGTATTTCATTTTGGCTGACGAAGCCACCGGAAACCTCGATTCGGCGACAACGGAAGAAATAATGGCGATTTTCCAGATGCTTAACGACGAAGGTCGTACGATCATCATGGTCACGCACGAAGACGAAGTTTCACACTATGCCAAGCGCGTGATTCGCCTTAGAGATGGTGAAATCATGTTCGACAAACCCATCGAGAATCGCCAGACTTTTTGTGCCGAACGCATCAGTAAAATCTCGCAAAATGCGGATGTCAAAATGGACGAACCCTATTCTTAACCCTGAACTGATCGCATGCTTCTTTTTCGTACCTGGGCACTTGGAATCAAAAGTCTGTTGCTGCATCCGATGCGGTCGGCGCTAACGGTTCTGGGTATTTTTATTGGCGTTGCCAGCGTCATCTGGCTGCTGGCAATCGGCGAGGGAATCAGCCAGGTTGCCCAAAAACAAATCGAAGATCTGGGTGCGGAAAACATCATCGTTCGCAGCATCAAACCGCCCGACGAAAGTGGATCGAACTTTCGCCAAATCAACGCGTTCGGGGTAAAACGGGCTGAGTACCGGATGATTGACCGCACGATTCCGACGGTTGAAAGCGTGATCCCGATTCGAGAACTGCCCACAAAATTCGCTTATACAGGCAATCCCAACGCCAAGCCGATTGATGGCCGTCTTGTTGGCTGTACTCCCGAATACGCTGAAGTCACCCGCTTATTCATCGAACGTGGACATTTTTTGACGGATCGAGAACTGTTGTCCAAAATGCCCGTTTGTGTCATCGCGGCTCAGTTGGGCACAAAGCTGTTTCCCTCAGAAGATCCGTTGAATAAGCAGATTTACCTGCCGGACAAGAAAGAGTACTACCGGATTGTTGGGGTTCTGAAACATCGTAACGCAACTGCCGCTATTGGTGGATCACTTGCCGCACAAGATTTTTCGCTAGACGTTTACATCCCCCTCACGACGATGCAAATTCGCATGGGTGATCGGGAAACCAAACAGACAGGTGGTTCTTTTTCGGTCAAAGAGTTTGAACTCACTCAGATTACGATCCGGGTCGGCGAGGTTGAAGATGTGCCGCGAACCGCTGAACTCGTTGAAGCGACGTTGCGAGCCAAAGATCCCAACCGGCAGGACATCGCCGTTGTAGTTCCTTATGAACTGCTCGAACAAGCCAAAACAACTCGACTGATGTTCATGATGTTTATGGGACTGATCGCGGCCATCTCTTTGATCGTCGGCGGGATCGGGATCATGAATATCATGTTGGCGACCGTAACGGAGCGGACAAGAGAAATCGGGATTCGCCGGGCTTTGGGTGGTAAACGCGGTGACATCACGCGCCAGTTCCTGGCCGAAACGGTTTCGCTTTCCATCGTCGGTGGACTTACAGGAATTCTGTTTGGTTTGCTTTGTCCTATCACCGTTAATCTTGCCCGAACTTTGGTGGAACATATTGCCCCCAAGCTGTACGAAAACCTGCCTGACGTGGCTCGTGCCATGACACCTGAGATCGTGCCTATGTCAATTCCACTGGCGTTTGGGATTTCAGTGGCCGTGGGTGTTCTTTTTGGTCTTTACCCGGCTATGCGGGCGGCCCAAATGGATCCGATCGAAGCCTTGCGTCACGAGTAATTGGAATGTTCAAAGCACGTTCAGCAACCGATCAATGACGTCAATTTTGTCTGACAATCGTTGGCGAGCGGACCCGCTTTCTTCATCAAAGATCGCCTCATCTATTTGCAGACGAAACGCACTCATCAGATTGAGGCCATCGGTTGCATAGTCGGCCTGCACCGAATCGGTCACATCCAAGTCGAAATACCCAGGCATATCGTCGGTCGGTTCGACCAGGTCCCCAAGTCTGTCGGC
>CAMYNE010000669.1 GCA_947259675.1 uncultured Pirellulaceae bacterium | reverse complement strand
CGTCTTCGATCAGATCGGCATGGATGCAAGGTCGAGCCGCATCGTGGATGGCAACGAAATCCGACTGTTGATCGACCTTTTTGAGTCCGTTTTGAATCGAGTCAGCTCGCTGTTCACCCCCGATTGCAATGTCGATTCCCATCACAGCGAGGTTTGGCCCGAAACGGGAAACAAAATCCTCCTTGTCATCCTGCGAAATGACCATGACGACTTGTTTTACGTCGGACCTTTTCAGAAACAGCTCCGCCGAATACAGCCAGATTGCCTTGCGTTTTAGCTGGGCAAACGGTTTCTTGTAATTGGGATCTCGGAAACGGCTACTTTTGCCAGCCGCAGCCAGAATGACGGAAAATGCAGCCACCTGTGCACCTCGTTATTTGAATTGGATTAGAACACACAGATTCTACCTTTCCAAACCCAACGTCAAGGGAACGTTCAGCGTTTGATTTTGTCGCAGAATCGATACGGTGACGGTCTGATTTGGCTTGAATTGATCGAGTGATTCCTGCAAATCATCGGTAGAATCGATTGGAATTCCATTGATCGCGATGATCCGATCCGCTGACTCTTTGATTGGAATTTGTCGTCGATAGGCGTAACTACCTCGGCGGATGATTTGGGTTTCGATTTTGATCCCTTGTAATCCGGCTTTGTCGGCTGGCCCGTTTGGAATAACACGAGCAACGCCGATCCCCCGAGACGACTTCCAGAACAAATCGATTCCCAGCGAGGCGCGCTGGACTTGCCCAAATTCCTTCAATTGCGGAACCACACGCCGAATCGTGTTAATTGGGATCGCAAAACCAACGCCCGTGTTTTCGCCAGTCAGCGACGCAATTGCGGTGTTCATACCGACGACGTTTCCGCCTCCGTCAAGCAAAGGCCCGCCCGAGTTTCCTTGATTGAGTGCGGCGTCAAGTTGAATGATGTTCTTCATCAAGCGGCCACTTTTTGACCGTAATGATCGACCCAGGCTAGAGACGATGCCGACCGTCATCGTGCGTTCCAAGCCAAACGGGTTTCCAATCGCCAGAATTTTTTGACCCACTTGAAGCTTGCTTGAATCGCCAAGTTGCGCCGGAAAAAGCAATTCCTGCGGCGCGGCGATTTTTAACAGGGCGACATCATTGGACGGATCCGCACCGACGACTCTTGCCGGTAACGGGTCACCTTCAAACAAAGTCACAGAAATGAAGTCGCTGCCGGCGATCACATGATAGTTGGTGACGATATGACCTTGTTTATCCAAAACCCATCCTGAACCGGAACCCTCATCTTCCGGTTCCGCAGTTAGAAACCAAAAGTCGGGGCGATTTACTTTTGTATTGATATTGACCACGCTGCGGTTCACATTTTCGTAAACCGAGATATTGGTTTGTTCTTCACCGCTAAGGATTCGATTCACGGGAACTGCCTGGGCGCCGTTGTTGTACCCCAGTGCCGGCAGGTTCATCGCAGGCTGTTGATATCCAGGTTGCTGCAACGTCGGAGATTGCAACGGTTGAAAAGCATGTGTGCTGGGTGTCCCTTGGACTAAAACGACGGCAAACAACGCTCCAAGAGATGCGGACAAAATGCTGGAAATCAAAATTGTTTTCATGAATATCTCCTCACGCTTTTCATTTGATTTTCGATCCGTTTGATGTCGAGAACCGTTTATTGGACGTTTTCAGAATCTTGTATTAGAGCGCGTTTGGCTTAAGTTTGGCCTCTCTTCGTCGGTTTCGCCCGGCAATCAGAGCGCCACGACCACTATACGTCCGTGCGACACGCACTAGTCGTTGCCAAAGATGATTTTCCCCAAGAATTTGAATGGATTAATTACAAAAGCCCAACTCATGCGGTGACTGCCACCGCCGATTCTGGACTTGGCAATAATACGAAGCTCTCTCAAATTGGTTCAACGATTGGTGTAATCAACGCAGTCATGCCTGACCAAGTGCCTCTCGTCATGATCAGTGCAGACCGAAAAAACGGTGCCCCGACCGAAGCCTTTGCCTGACACTTAACCTTTGCCCAACAGTAACGGTTTGGCCCTCGCCGATAGATTAACTCGGACACTTGGGGCAGGCGCCGTCTGGGCTCCAACCGTAACAAAAAATAACGCGAAATCTCGCAGCGATCAAACCCAATCGACACGGAGGCTGAATCCGATGGCACGATGTATTGCCACATGCTTGTTGGTTACCACCCTAATTTTTTCCCTCACCCATACATCTCACGCCAATCCTCACGAGCCAAACCGAGCCAGCGCCGGTGGGGCGTCTCATCTAAAGAACTTACGCACGCTCCAATCTCCTGACTGCCGGTTTTTGCAAGACGTTATGAGACAAACCGAAGTCAGCCAAAAATCTTTGCCCGATGTGCTTCCAACGCCGACATGCCCCTTCGAATGCTGCTTCG
>CAMYNE010000668.1 GCA_947259675.1 uncultured Pirellulaceae bacterium | reverse complement strand
TGGTGCCCTCGATTTCCCCGGCCCTGCCGATTCATTCGGCCGCTCGAAAAATGGTCTTCGAGTAAATTGTTGCGTCTTCTGTTGTTCTGTGCGTCGCTTTTAGAAGAACAAGCCAGCAAAACGAATATCACCGTTGAGCCGACAAGTACGATGCGACCCATTGGTTTTCTTCTTCCGACATTCATGACATCTCCTGCACTGTTAAGGATGAACGCTGGGTAAATGAGAAGCGCAGAATTCGCGCCTTCGCATTCAGAGAAGAAGTTCGAGACCGCGAGATCCGGTGGAAAGAGAGCGAGTGGCCAATCTTTGCGGGGTCAAGCCTTGGCCTTAATCCCGGAAGCGGAGCTTCTGATTTGCGTTTGCCAAGTCGACTAACACACGTTTGCAATTAAGTAGTTGGCAGGAACTCACTTGCGTAAAGGACCAATAAGTGCGACGTCCTTTTGATTGTGCGAGAAGTATTACGATTGCGTGTCGGGGGTCAATAGGTTTTCTGACAGAAAATAACTTGAGCGCAAGATCGCTTGCGGTTCGACGGGCGCCGGGAAAGAGCGTCTTCAGGCTAACGCAGGATTAACAATTAATGGTGAACTGTGAATGGTGAATTGCTAACTGGGGTCTTCTTCATTGACAATTCACAATTCACCATACGCAATTAATTGAGGGCGTCCGGGGATTGTGAGCGGAATGGCGCTAGCCCCCGGTCCTCAGAGGTTGCGACACCGGCGGCTAGCGCCTTGCCGCTCACATTGTTCGGCTTCTCCAAAGTTTGAATTCCAGACACCCTCAATTAATTATCACTTTCCCAGTGCTAAAGGAATTTTGGGTGAAATGAACTCGGATGAAAATGAGATCCTTTTCGCCGCGGCGAACCGCGCTCTTTCAGGTTGACTACTATTTCTTCATCGCGAAATTGATCCGATGTCAATTCGATCCTACTTCGGTGTACCCACCGCAACGCCGATTAAATCGTAGGCTTGTGAGTGCACGATCTCGACCGGAACAATCTGCCCCGTCGCAAGCGAGTGTTCGGTCTCGGTGACAAACACGCAACCGTCGACGTCAGGAGCATCGAATGAACTACGGCCAACCCAGGCTCCGGGTTGTTCGGCAACGGGACCATCAAGAATCACGTCAATCGTCTTTCCCAGTTGGCTCTGGTTGAACTCAGCGGCAATTTCCTGCTGGACTGCCATCAGGTGATCGCGTCGAACGTTCTTCGTATCTTCGTCGAGGTGCCCGGGAAGATTGGCTGCCGGTGTGTCCGGTTCAAACGAGTAAGTGAAAACACCCATTCGTTCGAATTTGAACTCTTTGACGAAATCAACGAGCGTTTCAAACTGTTCGTCGGTTTCACCAGGAAAACCAGTGATGAAAGTCGTTCGTAAAGTCAAACCGGGAATCAGCTCGCGCATCCGCCGAATCGTCTGTTCTGTGTCGGGCCGGTTTACTCGGCGTGACATCCGCTTGAGCATCGTATCGTCGGCGTGTTGCAACGGCATGTCGATGTAAGGAATAATCTTATTTGCGTCGGCGATTGTCTCCAGCAATCGGTCGTCAATGTACATCGGATAAAAATACATCAAACGAATCCAATCGAGTCCTTCGATTTGATCGAGTTCGGTCAACAATTCCGTCAGCCGCGGCTCACCGTACATGTCCATTCCGTAATAGGTCGTATCCTGGGCGACGATGTTCAGTTCGCGGACACCGGAATCGGCAAGTTGTTGGGCTTCCTCGATCACGCTTTCCATCGGCTTGGTCGCGTGCTTCCCGCGCATCTTGGGGATGGCACAAAAGGTACACAAACGATCGCAGCCTTCTGATATTTTCAAGTACGCAAAGTGTTGCGGCGTGATCTGCAATCGATGGGTGTCGGGCAAAGCGCGAATCGGTGCCGGCTGAAAAACGGATCGCTGCTCTTCCAGATCTCCAACGAGCCGATCAGCTATTTTGGTAATCTCCTCCCGTCCGAAGACACCGACCAGGGAATCGATTTCCGGTCGGTCTTCGAGAAGTTGTTCTTTCTGGCGTTCGGCCAGACACCCCGAAACGATCACGCCTTTTGTTTTGCCCGCTTTCTTTAACTCGAGCATCTCATCGATTGCAGCAAACGACTCGGTTCGAGCTTGTTCAATAAAGCCACATGTATTAACCACGACGAAATCGCTCTGCTCAGGATCCGCAATCAGCTGATAGCCATCCAGCTTGAGCAATCCCATCATCCGTTCGCTGTCGACGGTATTTTTCGGACAGCCCAGACTTATGAAGGCGTACGAACCCTTATGGTCTTTGCTGGCCGGCAGTTTTTTGAAATCAGTTGACAAAAGATGACTCGTTGGAAGATTGAAGAAGGCTCTAGTTGGACAGCGCCATATTCGGACTCTCGCAAGGAAAAACACGAT
>CAMYNE010000667.1 GCA_947259675.1 uncultured Pirellulaceae bacterium | reverse complement strand
CGACAAAACAATTTCCCGCTGGCAGAAGCTCTGTCCAAAATGCAAGGCCCGATTGCACGTCCGCAAGAAAGCCTGCGATTGCGGACACACCTTTAACGCCTGAGAAAAAGGGGTCGGGTCTCATTGTTTTGATTGACCGTGTTATGGCGTACTCGCGATCGACCGCGTTTACGCACGGTTGACTCCAGCCCGAGACGTTTCACTTGCTTGTTCACCCAGCCGTCTTCGCCAAAAGGACTTCCTCGGGTTGAGGATCTACGTAGAGCAGCCAATTCCAAATCAGTGAGCGCCTGATTGACTCACTCGACCCAGCCCGGTGCACGACGCATGGGTCAGGCTGATAACGAATGCGGGGCTCTGGTTCAGGTTGCGTTAACCAGCGATAGAGCGAACCCCATCGCCAGTCTTCGGCACGTTCGACCAGGTTCGCCCGCAGGCATTGCGTTCGATAGACCGACAAGGACTTATTTGCGGGACCGTTTTTGCCTCTTGCTCTTTGCACGAAGCTTGCGTTTACGATCACGCTCACGTTTGGTTGCCTCGCGTTCCCGATTGGCGTGTCGTGCGAACATCCATTCAACGAAGCCTTCGGATTCCATCCATGAATCCAATTGTTCTTCGATCACAATTGCGGCCTCTTCCGGACTTTGCAAGGCATAATGTTCCGACATCATTGGAGGTTCGTCAGCCATTAATAGCTCGACCACGTGATGGTTGAATCGGATCGCGGCATCCATCGCTTTCTGCGCCGCCCGGCCGGACGGTCCCTCCCGTCGAAATTCGATTTGCGCCTTGAGAAAAAGCCAGCTGGCCGTTTCCTCTGGATAACGGTCCAGAACTTCGACGGCCTCTTTTTCCCGATTCTGACTCAGCAACAACGGTATGACCTCGTAGCGGACGCCCATGTTGTCATCCGAGTTGAGCCGGAGTATGTCGAGCATCTGTGCGATTGCTTCGTTGGTCTGCCCATCTGCGGCGAGAGAATTGGCAAGTCCATGTTTGGCTCGCATCAGTGAGCGCGTCTCGGAAATTCCCCAGAAATGACCGACTTCCGATTCCAGCAACTCAGCGTGTTGGGTTTCGCCAAGTTCCACCGCTTTCCTGAATTGCTCGATTTTCCGAGTCACGTCGTGCATGGATTCGCCAAGTAGCACATTGGCTTCAACGTGCGTTGGGTCTTCCTGCAGGGCTTGTCGAGTTAACTGAATCCTTCGACGGCCATACGCGTCGATCGCTGCGTAGCAAAGATTTTCGGCTCGATCAAACGGCGTTTCAGATGGATAGTCAAAGTCGTCAATCGACCCGGTAAACTGGCTGTTCAGCAAATCATTCAATTGATCCAGCTTCATGCCTTCGTTTTGCTCCATTACCGACTGGACCAAACGGAAATGTCGTTCGTTGCCTCGTCGCTCCGGGATCATGCCGCGATCAAGCCATTCTTCTCGGTCGGGCGGATTAAGCAAATCCGGAATCGAAATCTTGCATCGTTTGTTTTTGTTTTGGACGGTAACCTGTTTTGACCATTGGCCCGAATCAATCTCGTCTTCCGTCGTCTCGGCCAATGCGGTCAACACAACCGTGACGTACTCAAGTTCTTTCGGATGCGGCGCGCGCGCGTTATTGTGAGAGTAATACAAGAACTGTGGAAATGCATCGCCCGTTTCCAGCGGCAAATCGTACTCCTGCCACAGCGCAACATCTGCGACAATTGCTTCGTCGATTCCGTTGAACGTTAAACTGAACAGTTCGAGCGAATCCATATCCAATCGTCCCGCCCGCATATCCCAGTGCACATCGGTCGATTCGTAAAATCCAAGACCGAATTCACGTCGACCCGCTCCCAGAACGGTCGCATACTTCAAATACTTCGGTGGTTTGGGGGTTTCAATTTGAATCAAGTCGGTGTCGTTGAGATACTGCCAGGGGCGAGCATGATAAAATGCCGCGGCAGCTTCTGCAAACGCTCGAATTTGTTCCTCCGAGCAATCCGAGTCTGCAAGGGCTGGAGCCGAAACCGCATCATGCAGGTGGTTGGCCATTTCGGATTTGACTTCGCACCAAAAATCCGGTTCTGCTTGCCACGTGACCGTCGTTCCCGAATCAGTAAACTGTTCTCGCAGTTGATCCGCCAACGATTCGTCGGTCAAACAGATACGAGCGGGGCGATACCCAAAATTCTGCGACTCGACGAATTCCAGCAGCTCCTCGACCAGCAGACCAAACGGTGTTCCATCAACCGAAGGCTTTCCGTGCACGAGTTCGGCTTCACAAGAAACCCACAGCACCATTTTCGTCTCCGCCATCGGCGATTTGACGAATGCGTCACCAGCGAGATCGCCAAAATCAAAGACTCCGCCTTGCCATTCGGCCTGGGGTTCAATCGGGTATTCCAGCAGTCGCTCGATTCGC
>CAMYNE010000666.1 GCA_947259675.1 uncultured Pirellulaceae bacterium | reverse complement strand
GCTGGACCACCGCCAGGGCCCCTGCAACCGGTGAAGCTGCAACAGTTCGCGAGAACTTTCAATTGGAAGCAAAGAACATTTTGGCCTATGCTTACCGAACGGTTGGTTCACGACGAAAGGGATTGGAAATCGCTGAACAGATCTACGAACGATCACTTGAACTGCACGAAGGATACGAGGAAAGAACAGCTCGATTTCGTAACAACCTGGCAACACATTACATTACATCCAAATTGCCGGGGAAAGCTGTATTGCTTCTCGAGCCAGTTGTTCAAATGCAGACACAAATATGGGGATCGGATCATCCACGAACATTGGCTGCCAAAAACAACCTTGCAATTGCCTATCGGGACACTGGAAAGTTTGAACTTGCGCTTCCCTTATTTGAATCGACGCTCAAGCAGCAAAAATCTGTCTATGCAATCGACCATCCCGAGGTCTTGACTACCTCCGGGATGCTGGCCCAGCTTTACGACGAAATGGGAAAGTCGGATCAGGCCATTCCCATCCATCATCAAACTTTGAACGCAATGCTCAAGAAACTGGGGCGAAATCATCCGCATACAATGACTTGTATGAACAATCTCGGAATGTCGTATCGCGCCGTCGGAAAATACGAAGAAGCGATCGAATACCTAAGTGAAGCATACGCGCTGGCGAATTCGGTATTTGATGTGGAAGGTCCTTTGGTGTACAGCAAAATGGACAACCTCTGTGCAACATTAGCCATGGCCGATAAAGCCGACGAAGCCGAGTCCTTACTGGACGAATACCTGGATGCGGCGTCAGAAAAGTTGGAACCTGGCAGTCTTTCGCGCGCTCAGCGATTCGCCGGCGCGGGAAACCTTTTGATCATCCTGGGAAAACCCGACAGGGCAAAACCATTAGTCAGCGAGTCGTTGGAAATTCGGCAAGATAAAATGCCGGACGATTGGAGATCATTTAATACCCTTTCACTGCTCGGCAGCATCGTGTCCCAAGAGGCGAAACATGCCGAAGCGGAGTCGATGTTGTTGGCAGCACATCAAGGTATAGTTGAACGCCAGCATCAAATTCCGCCGAATTACCGGCAAAAGCGTTTAACGGATTCCTTGAAACGGATAGTCAATTGTTACGAATCATGGCACCGGCTCGAGCCTCAGGCGGGCCACTCTGAAAAAGCCGAGGCGTTCAATAGCCAATTGATCAATCTCCAATCCGAAGAGAAACTCGAATAGATAATTCACAAAAAGGTGGTTTGTTGCTCGGCGCGGAAAACGGATGAGTCACGGAGCGTTTCGCCTCAAACACGAACGTATGTTGATCAGTCAGGGCGACAAACACCACCGTTATTCAAAGCTGAAAAGCAAGGAAACTCTGTCGCCAAATTCGTTTGCCATGGCCAAGTCGACGTCGAGATCACCGTCCAGGTCACCCCATCGCTACGGGTCGCGGTGCACAACTTGACGTTCACGGCGTTGAGGGCTGGGTGGGAAGTTCTTTCCCTGCAAACCGGTCAAACGGATTAAACCCATTGCGCGGCTCGCCTGAACAGGATGTACTTGCGCAGATCAACGTAATCGTTTGACGGGTCGCTTTCTCGGACTCACGGTTTTTTACGGAACAACGACGATTCTCGACCAGACTACGCAAAATCGCGATTCCTCAAACCAAAGGACCATAAATGCGATTCGATCTCGACCGGTGTCAATTGGTTTGCGTAACAGCGTTTGCGCTTTTGATGGTTGGTTGTGGTCAACCAGATGCGGTCTATCAATCCAGTCCTGACGCAAATTCATGGCGTGTTCAAAAACGATCCCCGTTGGTCGCTACGAGGCCACTCGCCGCCTCGCCCGAATTCATCGTGCCCTCAGACGTGAGTCGAATTCTCAAAATGAAGTGCTACCTGTGTCACGGTGGCGCGGAAACGAACGGTGGCTTTGATTTCAAGAAAATGATCTACCAGCAATCGCCAAACGCGGAATGGCAACCCATGGATTGGAGAGGCGCGACAAGAATCAAGTTGGCGATTCTGCCAGTTAATGGAAGGCCTGCACGTATGCCCAGGAAAGCCGGTTCAACCTGGAACCGACTCACGCAGGAGGAAGCGAATACTGTCGCTGCGTGGACTGATTATCCATTCAGCCGATAATCAGTGATACAAATTGAGAAGAAGTGTATTTGTATAACTACCATTGAGTGTGCCGTAATAGGTACTCAACATTCGGTGGTTTTCTACTCGATTCAATAAACGTACACGTTTTTGAAATCGGCTCAATTGCGCAAAGAACAACCCCGACCGGCAGATCTGGGTTGGATGTTTTCGAGCATTGGCTCACTTAGTAGTCGATCGTGACTGACCAGCCGTTCAACGTTCCCTTTTTCTTCTTCCGGTACAAACGGGAACCACGAAGAAAATAACGAAACAAATCA
>CAMYNE010000665.1 GCA_947259675.1 uncultured Pirellulaceae bacterium | reverse complement strand
GACTATGGGATCGGGACGATTGTGATGCTGTCAGGTAAAGCTGCAAAAAAGACCGCGACCGTCGATTTTCCCGATCTCGGCAAGAAACGATTCCGACTCGCGTTTTGCAATTTGCAGATTGTCGACGAATGATGCCGATTAGCTGAATTAGATTTTGTCAGAGCGGGTTAGTTCTTCTTTCAGTTCCGACTGGTATCTCTCTCGAGCTGCCTGATCTACATTTGCACTTTTTCCATAATAAATAAGACCCAATGCGCGTCGGGTTCTTGTTTGGCTTTCGTTGCCTTCGGCTCGGTGAATCGTCAATGCATGATGGGCCAGTAAATCACCCGGTTGCGCCGGAAACGCAACTTCACTTTCTTCATCTGCGGTTGAGAAATCGGTGATGCCCTGACTGAAGCCAAGCGTCCCGGTCAAACCGTGAGGCCGCATGCCGGCAAGGTGTGATTTGGGTACGTAGCGAACACAACCGTTTTCGGCATCGACTGGTTCCAACGCCAACCACATCGTCAACGCTTGCGGCGGATCAAGTTTGAAGTAATATCCGTCCTGGTGTGCCGGTGTCGGCTGTCCAATCCCGGGTGGTTTGTTGAAGTACTGCATATTCTCGCACACAACAGGTTCACCCAACAACGTCGCGGCAAGTTCCCGAAAGGGACCTTCGGTCATCAGTTTCCCAAAATACTCGTCGTAGACGTGCAAGTGTTGAAGCTGTTTAAGCGTCGATTTGTCCGTTTTGTCTTCATAAAAAACATGTTCTGGCGGCATCGTCGGCACGGTCTCTTCAATCACTCGTTCCAGATTCCCGAGGATTTCGTTCACCCGATCTGAAGCAAACGATGGATAAAATATGTAGCCTGCATCAACGAACGATCGTTTCCAACATGTAGAATTCATTTAGATGTTTTCTGCAATTCGATGCTAAGTATCCTCTCAACAATGAATTCCCATTCCTGCTGATGATGACCCAAAATACGAAGCCGATTCCGATGTTTTTTGAACATGAGTAAGCTGAGCAAACGGAGATATCAGCTCCATTTCCTGCGCTGGTCGTTATCGGAGCCCCGATCTGCGTTCATTAGAGTAACGACAGATCAAATTGCGGCTTCGTAATCAATTTGATATTCGTGATTGCCGATTTTCATTTTATCGCCCGGCATAACCGTTCCTCCCGCGGCTGCCTGACCATTGATCAAAACCGGACAGTCTTTCATGGCCTTGAACGACCACAGGCCATTTCGAAACGTCAGCTGGCAATGATGCCGATCGACGCCGTGGTCATTGAGCACAATATGACAGGTCGACAATCGTCCAACGACCTGTTTTGGCTTGAAAAGTTCGATGGCAAGACCGGTTTCCTTACAAACAAAGACCCCGAGATTGATCGAGCCGAGTTGCAACAGGTCATCTGCCGACACGCTCTTTTCTTTTTGTGGAACGCTTGCTCCAGGTCCACGATTCCAAATCCTGCAAAGACGAACCTCATTTCCGATGCGGTTAAAGACGACTTCATCCATAAATGTTTGCATCAATATTAAACCACGACCCACGTTTCCATCGATCGAAGTTTGGTGTTCCGGTTTGTATCCGGGCCCCTGGTCTTTGATCACGCATTCAAATCCGTCGGTTGTCATGTTGAGACAGACGTTAATCTTTCGGGCTGCAAATTGCTTCTGCCGATCTTTAACCAATTCAGCAAACTCATCGGCTTTCCGTTTGCTGCCGTATACAGAGTGGTGAGAGGCAATCTCGAGATTGCCGCGATAGAGTGCGTTGCTCAAAGCATGTTCGATCGCGACTCCGACTCGAAGACGCTCGATTTGATCGAGTGGCGACATTCCTTCCAACAGGTTTGCGGCAAGATCAATGATGGCCGAAAAGTACGTTTCATCATTTTCCAATTTGAACTCGAAACGGGATTCAGTCGCCTTTTTTAACAGTCGCTCAAGCGAATGTTCCGCTTTCATCATGGCAATTACGTTTTGAACCGTCGGCACGAGTAGCTCAGCCGTTTTTGATTTGGGAACGTAACTTGCCGCCCCGGCGTTTAGAGCTTCTGTAGCGATCTCTTCGCTGCCAACCCCAGTTACCAGTATCGCCGGAATCTGAGGGTGATTTTTTCGCATCGCTTTGACTAAATCGAGTCCGTCCATTTCTGGCATCCGCAAGTCGGTTACAACTAAATCCACTTGCCATTCCTCGAGTTTTTCCAGCGCTTGCTTACCATCGCCCGCATGGACAACCGTATACTCTTCCACTTTCGACAGCATCCCATCAAACAACAGGCGATCTACAGCGGAGTCATCGACGACTAAGATATTGGGCATGTGTCTATCATTTTCTGGTACGAATTGTCGCGAACATTTTAAGTTCGTTATTGTAACGGTGCACTGAGGATTTGCATTAGAACGAATCAAAA
>CAMYNE010000664.1 GCA_947259675.1 uncultured Pirellulaceae bacterium | reverse complement strand
CCCGAACGAATCAGCTGCCCTGCAATGTGTTTGCCTGCTTTTGTATCGGTAAGTGATTCGACAACACCGATTATTCGAACCGCAAATTCGATCAGCCGAGCCTCCAGATCAACACCGTGCCGATCAATTCCCTTTTTCGATCTTAATTCCGACCGATCAAGCTCCTTCTTCATTCTGCATTCCTTGTTCTTCATTCTGCATTCAATAGCGCGCGATGAACAAAACGGCAAGTTGCAACGAATTCAGCGTTGCAACTTGTGAACTAACGACCTATTCGCCGCGTAGTTTTAGTCCTGCTTGGTCCAGTTTTTCCCGAACTTCGGTCAAACTGGTCACGCCAAAGTTTTTGCATTCGAGCAGATCATCCGCCGTCTTGCGGACTAATTCACCAATCGAAGTGAGACCCAGACGAGTCATACATTTTCGAGCCCGCACCGAAAGGTTGAGGTCAGACATCGGGCGATCCAGCAAGGCTTGTTCGTCGGGTGAAAGGTGGCTGAGGTCGAGAGGTTCGACTTCGTCTTCTTTCTGGTGGACAAACTGGCCAATCATCAGGCCTTTGTTGGTCATCATTTCGCGAATTTCGACGAGTGAAGTTTCGCCGAAGTTCTTGCTGTTGAGAAGCTCGGTTTCCGAAACTCTCGTCAGGTCACCGAGCGTTGAGATACCCATTTTTTGAAGGCAGTTTCGACTTCGTACAGAAAGTTCGAACTGAGCGATCGAAACGCCCATCACTCCGGCAATCGCTTGCCGTTGTTTTTCGCTTTCGTGATCATAATGCTCGTCCAACGAAGCGACCGAGTCGCGGCGATACAAAAGCGCGTGAGGATGAGTTGGGAACGATTCGAGAATTCGATCGTAACATCGCGCGGCTCGATCGTATTGATCATGGTCTTCATAGAGGAGTCCCAGATTCAATAACGTGCCCACGTTTGACGGGAATACTGCTGCAGCGCGTTGATAAAGCTCAATCGCTTTTTCATCATTTCCGCGTCGATCATTTTCCAGGCCCAAACCGAAGAGGGCACCTGGATGCGACTCGTTCAGCTCGACGGCCCGCTCGTAGAGTTTGATGACTTCGGGGGGGTTGTTTCCCATCGCGGCGATGGTTGCACCGCGTTGATACAGGTACTCCGCAGTCTGTTCGACGGGGCCGAACATGTTGTCAAGAATTTCCATCGCCTCTTGTATTTCGTTGGCGTGACGCTTGGATTCCGCGATGACCAGACTACATTCGTCTGGGTCGTATCCAGCCGTTTGAGCGGACTGATAAGCGGTGATGGCGCGATGATAATTGCCAAGTGCGTAATGCGCCTTGCCCTGGTAGAAATGAGCTAATGCGCCGCCGTCTGCATTTTCCAGAGTCTCAATCGCGTCACGGTAATGCCCCAGCAAATACTGGCAGATGCCCAGCCGTACTGACGTCGCCGGCGTGCGGTCAGTTTGAGCTTGAAGTTCCTGGGCAACTTCTTTCAGAACTGGAAACTGTGTGTAGTCGGTGCTAATTCGATTTGAGACGAACGATATCTCGGCTGGTCCGAACGAGCTGTTCGAGAGGAGAACGTCTTTCAATTCAACTTCTGGTACAGGTAATTGAGCCATCAAGGCACTCCGGGAATTTTCCAAGAAATGGTCTAATATTTAACGCTTTGAAGCTTTAGATTTTTGCTGACGCAGGAGATTGCAAGTAAGCCAAGATCTCTGGTTCAGGTCGAATTTGGCCGGCAAACACGGATTGATCAGGAGCCAGCGGCGGGAGTCGAACCCGCAACCCCCGCATTACGAATGCGGTGCTCTGCCGATTGAAGCTACGCTGGCCGTTCACCGCAGCGGCAAGCATAATAGTTTAAGAATTTGGGCAATTTTGGACAAGGCGTGAATTGGGATTCGGGCGAATTCGCAGTGTTTCGTCGAATCAACAAGTCAATCGGGCGAAATCATTTGTCGCGATGCGCCAACCCCAACCGGTCGCTACGAAATGCGGTCTTCGTGCCTCCCTTAGTAGGGCTTCCAAGCATCTTCCAAGGCAAATGGTCATTAAAATATTCTCAAACAGGCCTTCGCACAAACATTTCATCGTTTTTCAGGATCGCCGAGATTTGCAAAAATGAAAACAGCCGAACAATTGGCTCGTTTGCCAGATGACGGAATCGTTACGAAATGATTGGTGGAGTATTGAGTAGGATGTCACCGGCCGGAGGCCGGCATATGTTGTAATAGCTTGATCTGTAATTCGGCCATTTGCGAATCCACGGATTGGTTGTCTTAAGCTTCGACCTCATTGTAGCCAAAACGCTTCATGTAGCTGGAGCACGCAACTCCGATCTCTTGTCGTACTTCTTCGCTAAGTTGGTGTTGGTTGAGTTTGTAATCAACTCGCTCTGAAAAATAGTTGTCAACTTTGCGACATACTTCATCA
>CAMYNE010000663.1 GCA_947259675.1 uncultured Pirellulaceae bacterium | reverse complement strand
AGGAAACCGATTCCGACCGACGTCGACAAGAATTCCAGCAGGCCGAACAGCTTTTTCATCAAGTGATTGAGGGAAGTGAAAATCAGCCGCCCGTCAAAAATGTGGACCTGTTCGTTAACCTTGGCAACGCCGCGATTCAATGCGAACGAATCGGCCCGGCCATCGCGGCTTATCGAGAGGCCCTTGAATTGGATCCCGGGAATTCCAAGGCTCGCCAAAACCTCGACTACGCGCGTTCCATGTTGCCCGATTGGATTAGACCTGAAGTTCAAACGGGGTTCGCCGATTCTTTCTTTTTCTGGACAGAGACTGTTTCGCCTGAACGCATTTCACTGGCAGCGGCGATTAGTTTCGCCATCGCTGTATTGCTGTTTGTTGTTGGCGTTTTGAAGCAACAAACGTTAGTTCGAAATCTGGCTGTTCTTCCGTTACTATTGTGGGTCGTATTGCTATCTTCCCGTTTTGCCACGATGGGCCAACCCACAAACGACTTGGTCATTACCAGCGAGACCACGCTGTACAGCGCCGACTCGGAAAATTCGCCAGCTCGCGTTTCCAAGCCTCTTCCCAGCGGCGCGGAGGTCCAGATTTTAGAAGAACGAGACCGCTGGCTTGAGATCAAAATCCCCGGCAACGTCAGCGGTTGGATCTTGAAATCAAAGGCAACCAGGATCGGCAGCAATGGGCGAACAGAAGTGGACTCATAACGCAACTCAACAGCTCCATCGAATTCTCGATTTTCTTCGGCAAACTCTTTGTTTTCAACCGGTTGCGACGTTTCGATTCACTCGCACCAAGACCCCACAAAACCCTACATGCAGGTGTCATGACACCTGCAAGTTTCGTTTAGCCGTTCGTCGCAGGCATTCGTTTGAATCGCCATACCTTCAAACGATGAACGGCCACGCCTTGATTTATTGGCGCAAAAATCGGATCCCGTTTTCATCGTGTGTTCGCACCTCAAAACCGATTGGCCTTCCGGAAGTACTTCGCAAAAACTGAATTTCGGGCAGGTACCACGCATCACTTGTAAATCGGTCAACCGCAACTTCTTTCAGGTTAATGATGCCATTGCGTAGCGATTCGAACGTCAATTTGCCTTGATGAATTCGCACTGACCAGGTTGTGTCCAACTCCACGGATCGATAGTCCGCGACTAAATCCGCCAATTCAGCAGGGTCCATTGATGTTCGCCGATTCGCCAAAATCGAATGGGTTCCGGATTTCAAGGTAAGCGTGATTGCCTTGTCTCTCTCAAGCTGAAACTGAATCAGGTCGCTTGAGTCATCCAGTTGGAAAAGATTTTCTCCTGTTGCCTCCAGCGGCAATATTTTGAATTCCGGTGAACTTGAATAGCATAAATTTTCATAACGACGGTCGATAACAATCGTCATCCCACCTTCGGTCACATAACAACCCTCCAAACCGCTCCAGTCATTCGGCTGCTCAGTCGTTTCATCAATTTCCGGTTCCCTAGGCTCCAAAATGAATGTTTCGGCAATTGAATTGGGAAGCTGCCAGTGGTCAATGTTGTTGACATTCGCCAAAATGACGACCCCCAGATCGAGTTCGGGATAAACAAACACGCTGCTGCGGAATCCAGCATCGGCCCCGGGATGCCCAATCATTTGCATGCCACGGAATTCACTGACAAACAATCCGAATCCGAAATTGACTTCCTCGCCGTTGTTCAATTCGCCGCGATGTAGCATCTGGTTCAAAAACGGCGATTGGTCGCGTTTCAACTGTAACAGGTACCTAACCCATTTGGACATATCGCCGCTGGTGGTCAACAACGCTGTTGCACCATAAGTGACATAGTTCAACTCACGCTGTTCGATCCCTTGTTCATCAATTCGGTAGGATCGCGCCCGGTTTGGAACGAACGTCCTGATGGATTCCCGAAACAGGGTGCTGTTCATACCCAAAGGCTGGAAAATTCTCTCTTTCGTGAACTCGCCGAATGATTTTTTGCTGACCCGTTCCAGGATGGTCGCGAGCAAGGAATAACCAGTATTGCAATAGGCCTGTTGTTCACCGGGTTCGAATTGCAAACTGTGTTGTTTGGCGACAAGTCGTAATATTTGTTCCTGGGTGACCACATCTTCTGGCTGAACACCGCTGATTGCGAGCAACTGCCATTGGTCCCGCAAGCCGCTGGTGTGATGCAGAAGATGGCGCAATGTTATTCGATCGCCGACCCATTCGAGTTCGGGAACGTATTTCGTAACTGATTCGTCAATTGCCAGCTTTCCTTCTTCCGCCAACAGCATAATTGACCAGGCGGTAAACTGTTTCGCAACGGAAGCAGCATGAAAAACCGTTTGCTCGTCGATTGGAATTTTGTGCTCCAGGTCGGCCATGCCATAGCCTTCTTGCAGCAGCACCTGGTCGCTACGTGAAATTGCGACGGCCGCGCCAGGAG
>CAMYNE010000662.1 GCA_947259675.1 uncultured Pirellulaceae bacterium | reverse complement strand
AAAAAAATATGTCGAACAATTAATTCTCGCCCGCATCGCAAAACTGACGGTTGTCGACGGTCAGCTCCATGAACAAATTTATCAATCTGGGTTCACCTGGGGGCTGGATCGCGGTGAGGTAGATAATCTGGTCCTCGAGCAACTCGTCCGAAATCGGAAGAATGAAAAGGGACGTCGGCGACGAAAACTACTGGTGACGGTAGTCGTTGTATTGGTCGCTTGCAGTTTGGGCTATGCCGGACAATATTTCGATTGGTGGGCAAAGGGTTACACGCTACTCTTCGCCAAACCTGTTTCGCGCCTCGTCGATCTTAAGGATCCGCCATCAATCGCTGAACCTGAGGCAGTCGTTGATTGGTGGAACGCGGAAATAGCCGAAAGGGTTTCATCACTCGCCGAAAAAAACCCGGCGATTCGATCTGCGATTAAACAAATCCAATCGGCTGAACCAGATATTCGGGTGGAGGCGTTGGTGCAGATCGCTGAATTCGTTAGTGGAGCAGACGAGAGCCAGAGGCAGGATGTGATGGAGTTGTTGGTCGAGGCTTATTGTCGGGAACCAGATGACCACGTCGCCTCAGAGGCGATGGAGCAGCTTTTCGGCCGTCTTTCGCCAACAGAAAATCAGCTCCCCAATCGGGATGAATTTGAGGTCGGCTTTCGCATTCAAAAGATGTTGAACCAATTCTGGTTTCTGACCCTCGAACAATCAGAAACGAATGAACGGTTTAAACAGCGAAACAAGCTGGTTGGCGACGCGATTTTCAACAATTTTGGTGTCTGCCCCGATGACCTATCTCCCGACGAACTTGATCGACAAACTGAGTCTTTGTTGGCTCAAGACCAGTGGGACCACATCGTCCGGAATAGCTGGACATCCCCCGCACAAGCATCCGTCTTAATCAAGCCACTCTACGATCTAACGCTGGGAAAGATGGATCGGGCGCTGGCAAATCAGTTGAGAGCGAGGGCCATTGAAGAGATTCTCCGCGTGGATGAAGGCCGCTGGAAAGAACTGCGTGAATCGATCGAACACGCCATCGAAGTATCTGATGACATCAAAGTCATTAACTGGATTGAAGTCTATGAATCCTCTTCATCAAGAGAATTTGGAGACTTTTTAGGGCGGCTGCTGGTCGCAAAGACGGAAGTCCCAGCGGAGTCCAATCAACGATCCCACGTGGCAACGGCCCTCGCGAATGTTCGTATGCGTTATTTGACGCGGCGGCTTCAACCCCTCGTCAGTCGAAATGACCTGGCTTCTGATTTTTCGAACGAATCAATGGGCAAAGCCGGTGTGCAAGAATTCGAAATGACTCCTCAGTCCGTTGCCCGACTGGCGTTTGCAGCCAATGCAGCGCTTGCTCTTGCAAATGCCATGGACAATCGTGACCGGGATTTTGATCAGTTTGATTACTGGATTGCAGATGGACTGCCTGATTTGAAACAGCTGTTCCCGGCCGGAGATAATGACGATAACGCCCGAGCCCGATCGACGACGACGGCTTCCGCTTCTGAAAATCGTTTGAAACGTGAAGCGATTCAGCAACTCGCCAATTACCGATCATTGTCACCGACGTTGCGTCAATCCGCGATTGATCAACTCGCTCGAGTCGCACATCGATTTGAACAGATTTCATATCCGGAAGCCGTTAGTCTGTCCGACTATTTGTTGTCGGAAATGCCGCTCGCTGAATGGCTCAACATAGAAAAAAACATTTCAGCATTTGCGCATTGGCCCAATCTCGGCTTGGCTCTCGCCGACCGGCTGCCGAACTCTACCGTCACGCTTGATCAGGCCATGACGCTTTTGAATCTGATCTTCAAGGTCGAGTTTTCGATTACAAACACTTCTCATTGGCGCGAGGAAATCCAGCGTGAAATTTACAGACTCGTGTCCGTCAAACTGGATTCAGGCGTGCAAACCAAATCATCGCGATCGCTCAGTTGGGAACGACTTAACTCGTATCTCTTGACGGCGTACAAGTTTCGTCACCGGCAGTTGCAAACCGCCGCAGGTTCTCAAACTCGCCCTTCATCCGCAAAAACTTCCGACTGGGCAATCGCCAATGCCGAATTGGTTGTTGAGGCAAGTTCGCTCGCTGGATCTGATAATATCAGGCAAGGCATCACGCTCATCGATCAGTCTTCCCTCGTTGACTTGGAAAAAACGGTTTTGGCCAATCAATCGCAGGCACAGGCCCTTGCTCAGCAACTTGCGGACGCATTCCCAACCAGGAAATGGGATATCGACGAAATCCTTCACGAATACCAACAACTTGCATTCTCTTTTAATTCAAACGGTCAACGACTGTACCTTACGGAATTGATGCTGTTAAAACTTTGGGACATCAGACGGAGCGAGTTGTTACAGCGTAAATTCAAGAAAGTCAAATAGTGTATTGGCAGAGGCTCAAAATTGGATTGGCCGTTA
>CAMYNE010000661.1 GCA_947259675.1 uncultured Pirellulaceae bacterium | reverse complement strand
AATCGAAATTCGGCTGAAGCCATCATTGCCTGGCAGATCGCACTCAGTCTTTTCAATTCGTCATTTCGATATCGGTCGCGATTTCCTGCTGATGTCAAGCTTTCAAACTCGCGATAAAATTTCTCGACCGCTTTTAACTCTTTCGCGGTAGGGCCGCGACCAAATGCTAACAAAAATGCCAATTTGATCTGCTCGCGAACATCGCCGGATTCTCTCATCAATCTGCGTGCCATGGCGTCGCTTTGTTCGATCACAAAATCGTTGTTCAAGAAGTAGAGGCCCTGGTCTGGCGTATTCGAGGATTCACGTTTTCCAATCACCATGCTCGACTCCGCAAAGTCAAACACATCGAGAGCGCGAGGTACGTTGTCTCGGATAATCGGCAAGTAGACGCTACGATATTTCACTGGTTGATCGATCACAGTGATGGCAGACCTCAATTGCTCAGCGAACTGTTGTCTGCGGCCCCTCATTCTGCTTCGTGGCCGATCAGTATTTTCGTTCATTCCCATCCTCATATTGGCGATCGAACTTAGCGCGCCTGGAGACACAAGATTGCCATCACGTACCAGTGCCGTGCCTATTTTTGCGACCGGAGAAGCTCGCGGCCTGGTGGAATCAAGTTCTCCGCTGATCTTGAGAATCGAATCCCGAATGACTTCTGCATCAAGCCGCCGTGGTTCGACTCGCCAGACATATTTGTTTTCTGGATCGGTTTCGAATGCTCGCTTGTCAAAATCGGAACTGGAACGATAAACGCGTGAAATCGCAATCTCGCGAATCACGTTTTTGATACTCCACTCGTTTTCCATAAACTCGACGGCCAGATAATCGAGTAGTTCAGGATGAGTTGGCAGTTGGCCAGTCGCACCAAAATTCTCCGGCGTCCGTACAATGCCGTTGCCGAACATGTGTAACCAAATTCGATTCACCATCACCCGGGCCGTGAGTGGATTCGATTCGTCCGTCATCCAACGAGCCAGTTCAAGGCGACCTGACGAATCGGGGTCAATATTTACAGCCTCGTTACTTATGACTAGTGGGAAACCACGTGGAATTTCTTCTGACGGTTTGTCGAATTCGCCACGCACAAGTAATCGGGCATTCACCGGTCGATCCGTCGTTTGAACACCCATGCCATAGGTGTACGGGTGACCGTTCTCGTCGTAGGAGTTGATCCGCGACTCAAGACTTCCGGCTTCGGCCGTCAGTCGACCGAATCTGGCGATGAATTGTTGCGGATTTGAATTATTGGATCCTGTACGTGCCTGTCGGCGTTGACGACGTAAATCGTTTAGGTCACGCCGTTTTTCGTCCAACTGCTTCTTAAGGCTGGCCAACTCGTTTTCCGAAATATCTTCGTCGAAGTAACTCAAATCTTCGATCGGCAGAATCAGCAGGTTACTCGGACGACGATTCTGAAACGTGTCCATTGTTCCGTAGTGCGTCGTCATACTTTTGAAAATACCGGACAGCGCGTAATAGTCGCTCTGTGGAATCGGGTCGAACTTGTGATCGTGACAACGAGCGCAGGCAACCGACACTCCCAACACGACCCGCGTCGTTACGTCGATTTGCTCGTCGATCAAATCCAGTTCAAACTGCCGTCCATTCTGCTCCGTCAAGGTTTTTGTACCCATCGCGAGGAAGCCAGTCGCGACCAAATTTTCGGCCCATTGTTCGTCGGCTTTGACGGGCAACAAATCACCGGCAATCTGCTCTTGTATAAAGCGGTCATAGGGTTTGTCTTCGTTAAACGAATCAATGACATAGTCGCGATACCGCCACGCATGAGGGTACGTCAGATTCTGTTCTTTGCCGGTCGATTCGGCATAACGCGACACGTCCAGCCAATGCCGCCCCCACCGCTCCCCAAACTCCGGTCGGGCCAACAGCGCATCGACGACTTTCTCAACAGCTTGGTCCGGGTCTTTCTTCCATTGTTTCTCAAACCAGGCAACCTGCTGGGGCGAAGGTGGCAAGCCGATCAAATCAAACGAAAGACGACGCAAAAACGTGTTCGGGTTGGTATCTGGCGACGGCTCAAGACCGTGTTCATTCAGTTTGGCCAAGACGAAGTGATCGATGTCGGTTTTGGCCCACTCGGATTCGTCGTTTCTGGGAACTTCGCTTTTCACCGGCTCTTTGAACGACCAAAATTCTTTTCCTTTTTCGATATCGGCTGGAGTGATGGTCGAGTTAACTTTGTGGATGACTTGACTTCGAGGATCAGGAGCGCCCATTTCGATCCACTTTTTGAAGTCGGCAATGATATCTTGGGAAAGGTCCTTGCCGGGTGGCATGTTAAAGTCCACATGATTGATCGCGTTCCAAAGCAGGCTCTCCTCGAGATCGCCCGGAACAACTGCTGGCCCCGAATCGCCACCGGCTTGCGAGCCTTCGCGCGTATCCAGCCACAACCCGCCCTTGACCTGG
>CAMYNE010000660.1 GCA_947259675.1 uncultured Pirellulaceae bacterium | reverse complement strand
AATTTGGCTGTCGTTTGGATGAATCGCGATGGACCGACTGGCCGGAAGAAGGCTGCCGCGAAGATCGAGGAGTTGCATGAAAAACATCCAGACTACCTGTTTGCTTCGCTTGCTTTGGCCAACATCGCGGCGAAAGATGGTAATTTTGTCCGTGCTGGCGAATTGCTCGGCAGCGCGATGCAGCAAAAGAGACTCCACGTGACCGAAGCAACCGCGTTATTTTGTGCTCAAATTCAAATTGCTGTTGAACGACGTGAATTTGATTCAGCGGAAATGGCTTACGATATGCTCGTCAATCTTGTTGGTGAAGATCATCCGACCGCGATTCAATCACGCGACTTGATTGATCGACCCGCTTCGCTTTTTCAACGACTTAGCCATGCAATTTCACCATTTTGATTGTCGGTTTGTCATCGCGTATGGATTACGATTCTCAATGGCGCGATGCAATTGGAGGGCTGGGAAAGGCGATATTTTTTGTCCGGTAAATCGACTGGTTTTGGAAAACAAAAAGCGACTGGAGCAGGAGCGAATCCCGGGGTTTAAGCGATGATGTCGTACAACGGATCCGAGGCTTCTGTTGGGCGCCCGTGCTGGGCAACGATGTAGATGCCTTCCAGGCGAACGGCGATGATCAAAGGGTGGTCGGGAAGTCTCTGACAAACCGATCGCCAAACTCATTCGCGCCATCGACTTTTTCTTGCTTTTGGTAATAAGTATCAAGTTGAGGTCGTCGGATTCAAGTGAGGGCAAAAAAGTTCTCCTACTTCGACACATGAAGAAGTTCAGCCGCATTCCAGGCACGACTCTGTATGAAACAATGGTTTTCGTCCAGGCGATTCAAGTTCGGAGAATCTCGCCGATGGATCTGAAATAGCAAAAGGAAAGGCAAAATTTTACAAGTAGCGGTCCAGTGAATTGCTCCCCTTTCTCTTTATCAATTAAACTGTAGCCTCAATTGCAAACCCCTTGGTCGGAATTTCGATGAGACTTTGTTACTGGACATTCGTGATCCTCGCTACGGCATTGCTGTTGGATTTGGCTTCCTTCAACTCTGCCTTGTGGGCTCAAACTCCCATCGAGCAATTCGAGGGCGACGATCCAATCCAGCCAGGTGAGCAAGTTCGTCATTATGGAAACATTGTGCGAGGGGAGATTCCTTCTGATCAAGGCAACACAAACATTGCCAGGTGCAATCGACCGCCCGCTGAAAGTTGGCGAGTCAGGATCACAGTTCATTCCCGAATCGCAATCCAAATGCCAGTGGACGTTTGCTGACGGCGTTCTGACCGCTTCGCCTAAATGGGATAGTGTCGTGACCCCGGAAGCCTATCAGGATTTCCGCCTGCATCTGGAGTTCAATGTGAACCAGGCGGGTGATGTGCCGCGCGAACGAAATGGAAACTCGGGCGTCTACATTCAGCAGCGATACGAGCTGCAAATTCTCAACTCGTTTGGGGTTTTGGAAGCCGACTATAAAAATGACGATTGCGGCTGCATCTACGGAATGAAGAAGCCTGACAAACTGGTTTCCAAACCCGCTGGTGAGTGGCAAAGTTTCGACATTGCCTTTCGCGCGGCTCGTTTTAAGGGATCGCAAAAAACCGAAGACGCGAGAATTACGGTCTATCAAAACGGCGAGCTGATTCATGACGATGTAGTTCTTAAACGAAACACGGGTGCGGGCAAAAACGAAGAAAATTCGACGCGCCCGATCAAATTGCAAGGCCATCACAATCAAGTTCGTTTTCGTAACGTCTGGATTCAGAAATTGCTGCTTTGCAATCAACCGGGGGTGCCAGAATCAATTCCCAGAATCACGGTCAGTCAAAAGTCATTGCCGTTGCGGGGTGAGCCTTTCAAAATCAACGGTAATGATGCGTTCGTCATCCTTCCGAAGGGTTGGCAGAACAAAAAGGATATCCCGTGGGTTTGGTACGCGCCGACTTTGAATGGGCTTCCTGCGAATGCGGAGCAGTGGATGTTCGAGCGGTTTCTTGCAGCTGGAGTAGCGATTGCCGGAATCGATGCGGGCGAGTCGTACGGTAGTCCGAATGGACGTGCGAAGTACAGTGAGTTTTATAACTACTTGATCGAATCGCGAGAGTTCAATGACAAGCCTTGCCTGCTCGCGCGGAGTCGAGGCGGGTTGATGCATTACAGTTGGGCGGCTGAAAATCCCCAGTCGGTTTCGGGCATCGCGGGAATCTATCCGGTTTGCAACATCGCGAGCTACCCGGGAATCGAAAAGGCTTGTGGCGCATTCGAGTTGACCGCAGAGCAACTGGCTGCCGATTTGGCGAAGCATAATCCGGTTGATCGTCTTGCTGGACTCGCCGAAGCGAGTGTGCCGATTTTTCACCTGCATGGTGATCGCGACAAAGTCGTTCCGTTGAATGAAAACTCTGCGATCATTGCTGAAAAATACAAAGAGTTCGGGGGCGAAATGACTTTGGAAGTGGTCGAAGGTCAAGGCCACAACATGTGGTCGGGATGGTTCCACTCTGAAATGCTTGTTGAATTTGTATTAACCAGCCTTGGCCGTCCGCTGCACACGCATCCGATTCCTGGCAGCGAGTTGTGGCTGACTTTCCCGGGCGGTGCGGGACCGGGCAAAGGCAAACACGTTGTCCTGATCGCTGCGGATCAGGAATATCGCAGCGAACAATCGATGCCGATGTTAGCAAACGTCTTGTCGCAGCATCATGGTTTTGACTGCACCGTTCTGTTTTCGGTCAACGATCAGGGCGAAGTCGACCCAACCTTGCCGGCTCCGTTCAAGGAAGGAGACAAACAGCAGTATCACCGTATTCCGGGCCTTGAGCATTTAGCCAAAGCCGACTGCGTGATTTGGCTTTCGCGATTCATGCAGTTGCCTGACGATCAATTGAAACACTTTCATGATTATTTTGATTCAGGCAAACCGTTAATCGCTTTGCGGACTGCAAACCACGGATTCTGGGGCGGTACAAGATACTTCAAAGACGACGAACAGGTTTCCTTGCGCGAAATTCTGGGGGGCACTTTCATGGGGCACCATGGGGGCTGGCATCGTGAAGCAACGCGCGGAATGATTGTGCCTGAAAACGAATCCCACCCGATCCTGACGGGAGTGCGAACCATCTGGGGTGAGTCGGATGTCTACCGGTGCCACAATGAAAAATCGCCGTTTCCTGATTCCTGCACGGCTCTGGTGATGGGCCAGCCGTTAGTCGATCTCACTCGCGATGCAGAACCGAATACGGAAAAGGAACCGTTGCCCGTCGCGTGGATTAAAAAGTGGGTTGGCAACCGGGGACTTTCGACAAACATTTTTCACTTTACGATGGGTTCGGGAAAAGACTTCGAGAACCCCGGAGTTCGCAGATTGACGGTGAACGCAGTCTATTGGGGACTTGGAATGGAAGACGCGATCAAGGCAAAAAGTTCAGTCGACCCCGTTGGCGAATACCTTCCGCTTAAATCCGGTTTCAATTACGAAAAGCTGGGCGTGCGACCTCGCAAACCAGCTTTTTATGCAACCAGTTCGAGCGAGAAATAGATGCACGCGACGCTCATGGTTATTCTTTAGATGAAACAACCAACTCCATCCTTCATGTTGGTGTTTTCGGCGCTGATGCTTACCTGCCTCAGCTCGAACTCGGATGCTCTTGC
>CAMYNE010000659.1 GCA_947259675.1 uncultured Pirellulaceae bacterium | reverse complement strand
GAAGTTCTCGATCTCAAAGATCTCGTCATAGACGGCCTCATAACCATCTATCATCTTGTCGATCGAAAAACATCGTTGGACATGTTGCCGACAAGTAATGCGGTCAATTTCCGGGATTCGATCGAGCGCCTGCACTGCTTGTTCGACATTGTTGACCAAAAAACCGGTCGTGCCGTCGTCGATCACCTCGCGGCATGAACCCAGATCCATGGCGATGACTGGCACGCCAGCCGCATTTGCTTCGGCCAACACTAATCCGAATCGCTCGGGAATTGTGTTTAGATGCAGCAAAGCCCGCGCGCGGGCAAATAGTTCGTTTTTGCCAGCGATATCGACAGGTCCGAGGTAGCGAAACTGCTGACTATCAAGATGCGGTTCCACTTGTTCGCGGAAGTAGGCTTCGTCCTGAATGATTCCGGCTATCAACAATGGACATCCGCTTTGTCGAGCCACCTCGATTGCCAGGTGTACACCTTTGTCTGGATGAATACGCCCGAGGAAAATCAGTTCTTCGCCGCGCGATTTTTGTAGCGGATACAATGACAAGTCGATGCCGTTGTAAACGGTTCCCAGATAATTTAGTCCAGGCGCTCGATCCGAGTTGCTAATGGAAACGAAGTAACCGTCCCGATATTTTTCGTAAACCTGCATGATTTGCGGGGACGAGAATCCGTGAATCGTCGTCAGGACAGGCGTGTTGACCAATCTCGTGTAAGTCAACGCCATGAAGTCATAGTGGCTGTGAATCAAGTCAAACTCGGCAGCCCGTTCAAACACCTCGGAAATGTGCATGTATTCGGCGACTTTGGGGTCGATGTTGGAATCTTCTTCATATCCCTTGTCAACAACCGAGCGCAGGAACGCTTTGGTTACCGAATCTCCCGTCGCGAAAAGTGTTACGTCCCACCCACGCGAAACAAGTCCCTCGCTGATGTTGCTGGCAACCGTTTCCCAAGCGCCGTACTGACGCGGCGGACTTCGCCACGCGACTGGTGAAAGGACCGCGATGCGTTTCTTGTGAGGCGTCGAATTAGGGGCCATCGCGGTCAACCTCTCTCCGGATGCATTGCAGCCAAGACGTCATCAACGGGGACTGTGGCGAAGCCGGTTGCGTGATCGGCTAATCCGTACGGAATGATAAGGACGCCCTTATGTAACAACGCGCCACAGGTGTAAACAACGTTCGGCACATAGCCTTTACGTTCGTTCTCGTTGGGCTGAAGCAAGGGCTCGCTCAGCCGTCCGATGACTTTGCGAGGATCATTGAGATCCAGCAGAAACGCACCGATGCAGTACTTGCGGAGCGGACCGACACCATGGCTGAGCACCAGCCAGCCTGCCTCAGTTTCGATCGGCGAACCGCAATTCCCAATCTGGATCAACTCCCAGGAAAACTTCGGCTTAAGGAGCAATTTGTGTTCGTCCCAGAAATGGACGTTGTTTGAAAAGCTGAGATAGATGCTCTCGTTGTCCTGTCTCGCGAGCATGGCATATTTCCCGTTGATCTTACGAGGAAACATCGCCATACCTTTGTTTTGCGCGGCGGGTCCGTTCAAAGTGATAAAGCGAAAGCGAAGAAAGTCGCGAGTCTCGATTAACTCGGGCATCACGACTTTGCCATCGAACGCCGTGAAAGTGGCATAATAGATAAAGCTGCCATCATCATTCTCAAAACGGACAAACCTCGCGTCTTCGATACCATTGCTTTGGGACGGTGTGGCCGGAAAAAGGATGCGTTCCGAAAGTTGCTGCTCGTGCTCGAATTGGACCTCGTAATTCGATTTCGCCAGCATCCAAATCCCATGAGCCGTGGCGTGATCTTCATGCAAAACGCCTTCCGTCAGCTGTTCCTGATTGATCTCCGCGTCAATGCTGCCACGAAGTTCCTGCATTGAAAATGATTCGCCGAGCTGGTTCAACACGCGGCGAGCAAAATCGCTGTTCAACCCAAGCTCATGGAGTTTTCTTGTGAACAATCCTTTTTCGTACGCGGAGGTGGGGATTTGACGGGGTTCGGTGAGGAATCCCGCAGGTGTTTTAACTTCGATCTGATGATCGCGGTGAATGATACCGGTGCGAAAAGTGATCGAAGAAATGTGCCCTTCGCCAGTTGCGCGAAGGCTGAGAATAAATCTCAGGGAACCAGTCGGCACTCGAGTTTGGTCGGTGTGCGGAACGATTGAGGGGTTGAATAGCGCTGCCGATTCGAGGGAATATTCGGCCAGAAAATAAGCGCCTATTAGCAAGCGGCATTGCTCGGATAAATTACCATTTGCGATGCGATCTTCAGCGAGGTGCTC
Organism: uncultured Pirellulaceae bacterium; assembly: GCA_947259675.1. Lineage (GTDB taxonomy): Bacteria > Planctomycetota > Planctomycetia > Pirellulales > Pirellulaceae > Mariniblastus. The sequence goes on along the minus strand of CAMYNE010000659.1, from coordinate 143 downwards.
TTCGCGAACTTGCTCATAGCGTTCCAAACACATTCGGTGAACTTGTTGATGACGTTGAAAGAACTCGGCCGTCATGGTCTCCATCAGAGGACCGATTTGTTTTTCGGGTATCGACATGACCCGCGCGATAATTCGACGGACAC
>CAMYNE010000658.1 GCA_947259675.1 uncultured Pirellulaceae bacterium | reverse complement strand
GGTCAGCTTCAGATGCCAGTTAATCGGGAGTTCACGGTTTTGGTGTTCGCATACGTTCGTTTTGCTGGATTCGAAAAACGGCCCATTTCGACCGGGCAGTCCGAGGCCGACCAAGGGCGGCGATTGGGGCGTAGAGCCAGATTGGCTATTCGTAAATGGGTCCATTTCCGGCCACTCCAAAAACCGCCACCGTCTCACGAGTTCTTGCAACAAATCGGACAACTGGCCTAATCAAGGGAAACCGGAAATACGATCGTGCGAATGCCTATCCCACCTGCAAGACGCGCATCATCTCATGGTCCTCGTGCGAAAGTATGTGGCAGTGCCAAACATAGCGGCCAGGCTTCTCGAATGTCGTTTTGATTCGGGTAACCTGAAAAGGTAACGCCGTGACCATATCCTTGGGAGAATTCTCGACATATACTGTCATCGGGGGCACTGCATCCCCCAGGACAATATTCTCTAGACGGAATCCCACGCCAAAGGTGCCGTTGTGCTGGAGTATCGGTTGCTCTATCAAGTCTGCTGTGAACTCTTGCCGATCCAAAATTTCGAAATTTACCAAGTGCAAATGGACCGGATGTGCATCGCCTGTTGCGTTATAGATTTCCCATATTTCCGCATCATCAGGCGCAAACGCCGGATTCTCGGTCGTGGATGATGCCCAGGCGATAGCGCCATTCACGGTATTGCCCTGTACATCGACGGTTGGTTCGGCGACGCCCAGCAGGGGCTGCAGCCGCCCGTACTCATCGTTCCCTTCGAACAAAGCGACCTTGCGAATGTTAATCACGTCATTGTTGTTGCCGCCGTATTGGTTAATGACCGACGGGTCGAATCCATCTTCGAAATTGGAAACTTGCATTACATCAAACGCCATGATGCGATCGGTTTGGCGATCGGGGAACAGGTCGTCTGGGGACAATTCATTGCCGAAATCACCGCCAAACGGGGCGTCTCCCCCCACGTTCTCCATGATGATCCGCATGCCTTGCAGATTCTTGAAGTCGAATATGACGTCATAGCGACCGCCGGGTTCATGGACTAGTGTATCCGTTTGGGTAGCGGCGGACGCCAATCCCTGGTCACTGCCAATAACATAAAACGGTAACGGTGCGCCCGCATTGCTCAGGTCGGTCGCGCCTGCCGGTACAACCCGGAAGCGATACACCAGGAAGCGGCTGTCGCAACCGTTGATCAGGCGAAGTCGGTAATTGCGTGGCTCCACATCTGCTTTCGGCCAGATCAGACCGTTAACTACCATGTGATCGCCAAAAAACTCGGCAAGTGCCGAAGGCTTGGGAACTTCGTCGTTCTCTAGAGCATTTCCAAGATTAGTTTGCATAGTAACCACAATGTCGGAAGTAATTGATGCATTCTTGTGGTTCGAATTGGTTGATTATTTCGACGATTGCATTCTCGAGTTCAGCGACTGTTCGAGTGGCGGCTTTGCGTAGCAGTGTTTTTAGTTTTGAAAAAGCCAACTCAATCGGGTTAAGATCCGGACTATAGGGTGGCAGGAACATCAGTTCGGCACCGACCGATTCAATTGCCTGCTTGACGCCGGTACGTTTGTGACTGCTGAGGTTGTCCATGATAACTACGTCGCCTGGTTTGAGTGTTGCCACTAACTGTTGTTGAACATATGCCAGAAACACATCTCCATTCATCGGTCCATCAACAACCAACGGCGCAGTCAACCCAGATGTGCGTAGGGCGGCAACGAAAGTGGTTGTCTTCCAATGGCCATGAGGCACGTTGTCGGTAACTCGACACGACCTTGGCCCCCAGCCATAACGTCGAATCATCTTCGTATTAGCGCCGGTCTCATCAAGAAATACCAAGTCACCAATCGGTTGACCAGTTACCAGGATATCCCACCATCGCCGCTTCACTTGAACATCAGCACGCTGCTGTTCGGCGGCTCGCGTTACTTTTTTTGAGCACGATACGCCAGCGGTGAAGTGTATTCCAGAGAGTCTGCAAACAACCAGGTAATTCCAGTTTCGCTTTCAGTTCTTCAAGAGTGATGCTCGGATTTTGCTCAACTGCAGCAAGAATTTCTGCTCGATGCGAATCCAGTTTTCGTTTCGGACCTGTTTTGCCCTTTCGAGGTTCCAAGCCTCCCGTTTCTTCCCGAAGTTCCCGCCATTGAAAAATCGTGCGAGATGATACCGCGTATTTTCGCGAGACTGATTCGATCGAAAGACCGCTATCAACATCAGCCATCACGCGCTTTCTCAAATCCATTGAATAGCTGCCAGGCATAATTTCCTCCTTGAACTAATGCGTCAAAAAGGATAAACAACTAGCCGCAATTCACGAATACCAATTTTGGAAGTGCTCTAGTGTGTTTTTCGAAGAATTCGACTCACTGGCTTGCGCCGCGTGCATGTATTCGACTTCATGGTCGCGTCGAGGCATCAAACGCTGCGGCTAAGCGTGTTGTA
>CAMYNE010000657.1 GCA_947259675.1 uncultured Pirellulaceae bacterium | reverse complement strand
CGTCACGGCCGTGATGACGATGATCTTTTATGCTTTCGCCGGTCGCGAACGACTCGCGAACACGACTAAGGGGCCGTTAGTATGACCGTGCAAGAAGCTTTTGGGCTGTACAACTATTGGATCGTGATCTTTTTGATGATGACAGGGTTTTATATCGTGATTGCTCGCGAAAATCTGATCAAAACGATCATCGGCCTGAACATTTTTCAGACAAGTGTGTTTTTGCTTTACATCACAATGGGAAAAGTCGACGGTGGTACGGCACCCATTATCCCACCGGACGTTGTTCAAAATGGTAACGGTAATCACGGTTCAGAATCGGCGGGTGTGGATGCGTCTGAGCATGCAATTGAACTTGCCCAGAATACAGCAAATTCAGTTACCGAGGCGGCCGGTCATGCCGCCCAACATGGCGAACAGATTATCTATTCCAACCCGTTGCCAAGCGTGTTGATGCTGACCGCAATTGTGGTGGGTATTGCAACAACAGCGCTGGCTCTCGCTTTGATAGTTCGAATTCGCGAAGACTACGGAACCATCGATGAAGACGAAATTCTCAGACTGGATCGGGAGTCGTGATCGAACAACACTTGCCGATTCTTCAAGTGCTGGTTCCGTTGTTGGCGGCACCACTGTGCGTTCTGCTTGTCAACCGAAAGCTGGTGGGGCTGTTTGCTCAATTGGTTTGCTGGGCCACGTTCGCGGTTTCGATCGCGTTATTGGCCAAGGTAAGCCAGACGGGTCAGCCGATCTCGTATGAGCTTGGTGGATGGCCATCGCCCTACGGCATCGTATACGTCGTCGATTATCTAAGCGCATTTGTAATGATGTTTGTTTCCGGGTTGGGCGCGATTGTATTGTTGTATGCCCCAGCGAGCATCAACAAAGAGATTCCACTTTCCAAACACTACCTGTTCTATGCCACATATTTGTTGTGTTTGACGGGTTTGCTGGGGATGTGCATCACCGGTGACTTGTTCAACGTGTTTGTGTTTCTTGAGATTAGTTCACTTTCGAGTTACGCATTAATCAGCCTGGGAAAGACTCGGCGAGCCCCACTATCGGCGTTGCACTACTTGATTTTGGGAACCATTGGCGCGACGTTTTTTTTGATCGGCATCGGTTTGATGTACCAGATGACTGGTACGCTTAACATGGCCGATATGGCGTCGCGCATTGAACGAGTCGACGGGCCGCGGACCCTGCCAGTTGCATTTGCGTTCATGACAGTGGGCCTGTGTATCAAGATGGCGGTGTTTCCGCTTCACACCTGGCTTCCAAACGCATATACGTACGCTCCGTCCGCCGTGACTTGTTTCATTGCGGCGACGGCGACGAAGGTTTCTGTTTATGCATTTATTCGGCTTGTTTACGGCATTCTTGAACCGGAATACGCGTTCCAAACATTGCATTTGGATCATGCCCTAATGATCTTCTCGCTGGTCGGAATCTTTGTTGCTTCGACAGCAGCGATCTATCAGTCGAACGTAAAACGACTTCTGGCCTACTCAAGTATCGCCCAAATTGGATACATGCTGTTGGGAATCAGTATGGCCAACGAAGGCGGTGTGACGGCCGGAATCGTCCACATGTTCAACCATGCATTAATCAAAGGCGGCCTGTTTATGGTCGTTGGTTGTTTCGCGTTACGGCTTGGCTCGGTTCAACTTTCCGATTTGCGCGGTGCTGGCAAAACAATGCCGCTCACTTCATTCGCTTGGGTTTTGGGCGGGCTGGGACTGATTGGCATTCCGTTGACTGCGGGCTTCGTGAGCAAGTGGTTGCTGCTGACGTCGGCATTGGAGGCGAATTGGTGGTACGTCGCGATATTGATGTTGCTCAGTTCTTTGCTGGCCGTGGTTTATGTGTGGCGAGTCGTCGAAACGCTGTATTTTGCTGAGCCATCGGAGAAAGCAAAATCTGCTAAAGAAGCTCCGCTGATGATGATTGCGCCGACTTACCTTGTGATTGGTGCGACTTTGCTGTTTGGTGTTTGGACAGAGTTTTCGGCCGGATTGGCCCAGCTCGCGGCGTCGGCATTGTTGGGAGGACCGCAATGACTCCCGTACTCCTCATTCAGCTCGCACTCGGACTGCCGCTGTTAGCGATGGTGTTGATTTTTGTTTTTGGAAGGTTTCCGAACGTCCGAGAGACCAGCACAATTGTGATCTCATCGGTCTTGTTTTATGTGACTTGTTCGTTGGCGAGTCTCGTTTTTGCGGGGCAGCGACCAAGCTGGTTGCTCGGCGAGATGATACCTGGATTCAAGGTTGAATTCTTGATCGAGCCGCTTGGCATGGTGTTCGCATTGGTCGCGTCCGGGTTGTGGGTTCTGACGACAGTTTACTCGATCGGGTACATGCGCGGTCACCATGAAAAACATCAGACACGGTTTTATGCCTGTTTCGCGATCGCCATTTTTGCGGCGCTGGCGTCAGCGTTTTCGGCCA
>CAMYNE010000656.1 GCA_947259675.1 uncultured Pirellulaceae bacterium | reverse complement strand
CCATATTGTTACCCATTGCCTATGTTTCTTTCCTGGCTCTCATGAACAGCCGTAGGTTGCTCGGAGAAGAAAAGCCGCAAGGACTCCGGATGGCGATCTGGAACCTTTTGATGGCCCTTGGTGTCATTGGTGCATTGATCCAGGCCTATGCTGGCACTGCAATTCAAATCGGCAAGCCGGGAACGGGAAGTTTTGTGATCGGTAGTGTTGCCACATTCCTGTTGTTGGCCATCATTGGCTTTTCTGCCCGGATTAGAAAATCAGACGAGCCTACATAACAAACTTAACTCTGAATAAGATCGGACCAATGTCAAAACTCTCTGAAATGTCAAAACTCTCTGTGAAGGATGCCCGCCACGAATCGTCGATCGGCAAGACCACGTTAATTCAAGGCTGGGTACGAACGCGTCGCGACTCGAAAGCCGGATTTAGTTTCATCGAGATCAACGACGGCTCAAGTCAAGGCAACATTCAGATTGTCGCCCCGGCTGAACTTGAAAACTATGAATCGGAAGTCAAAACGCTTACGGCCGGATGCAGCATTTCAGCCGAAGGCGAAATCGTCGAATCGGGTGGTCGCGGGCAGAAGACTGAAATGCAGGCTTCAAAAGTCGTTGTCCATGGCTGGGCCGATCCCGAGACTTATCCATTGCAAAAGAAAAGACACTCCTTCGAGAAACTCCGCGAATGGGCACACTTGCGACCGCGCACTAACACTTTTGGTGCGGTCGCGCGCGTTCGCAACTGCATCTGCAACTCCATTCACCAGTTTTATCAGGAACGAGGATTCCTTTACGTGCATACCCCGGTGATCACTGCCAGTGATTGTGAAGGCGCCGGTGAAATGTTTCAGGTTACGACGATGAATTTGGACGAAATTGCCAAAAACGCGATTGAACGTCTCAACTATAAATTCGATTTTTTTGATCGCCCGTCTTACTTAACCGTGAGCGGACAACTTTCGGCTGAAACCTATGCGTGTGCACTTGGAAAAGTCTATACATTTGGTCCTACGTTTCGCGCAGAAAACTCAAACACATCCCGCCACCTCGCCGAGTTCTGGATGATTGAACCAGAAATGGCTTTTTATGATTTATCGGACAACATGGATCTGGCAGAAGCATTCATTAAAAGAATCGTTTCCGATTCTCTCAGCCAGTGCGGCGAAGACATGGAGTTCTTCAACGATCGCATCGACGAATCACATACGTTGCTTGAAGTTCTAAATAGCTTGGTCGAAAATGAGTTTGTTCGGCTACCGTACACCGAGGCAATCGAGATCCTTGAAAAATCGGACCAGAAATTCGAATTTCCGGTTCAATGGGGCGTCGACCTGCAAAGCGAGCACGAACGCTTTTTGACCGAAACACATTTCAAGAATCCGGTGATCTTGTTCGACTATCCGAAAAGGATCAAACCGTTTTACATGTACTGTAATGACGATGACAAGACAGTTCGGGCGATGGACGTCCTGGTTCCCAATGTCGGTGAAATTATCGGCGGCAGTCAACGCGAACATCGTTTGGACGTTCTGGAAAGCCGAATGAAAGATCAAGGCCTCAATGTCGGCGATTATTGGTGGTACACCGATCTTCGCCGGTTTGGCACCGTACCGCATGCGGGATTTGGTCTGGGCTTGGAACGCGCCGTTCAATTCGTTACCAGCATGGGCAATATTCGCGACGTAATCGCGTTTCCGAGAACGCCCGGAAATGCTGAGTTTTGATCCCAGAGTGTTTTTGTTCTGCCAGCGCAAAGACAGGGGCGAACACGTTGATGGAGAATGGAGCACGTCCATTCGCGTAATCACATTGCCGTCGTTAATAATTAATGGTGAATTGTGAATGGTGAACTATTAATTTCTGTGGTTAAATCCCCGCCCGGGTCCTGAGATTAAAAATAGAATTATTTCTCCTCGATCCCGCCTGTTTAAAAATCGGCCACGATTGGTTCTACTTGTTTATGAACATTGAATACGCGGAAATCATCCAAGATCACCGGACGGAGAGATCGAATGCGAACGATTCAGAAATGCATGTACATCAGTTTGATGCTGGTGCTGGTAGCCGAATCGACCATATGCTTTGCGCAAGACAAAGAAGACTGGACAAAAGAAAAACTCTTTGAAGCCGCGCGAACGGGCAACATCGAACAGGTGAAAACCGCGCTTGAATCAGGTGTCGATGTAAATTCAAAAACGGATTATGGAGCGACAGCCCTGTTTTATGCTTGTGACCGTGGACACGAAGAAATTGTCAAAGTCCTGCTCGATGCGGGAGCCGATCCGAACGCGAAAGACACGTTTTACAACGCCACCCCGCTCACCTGGGCTCAATCGAAGGGTCATTTCAACATCGTCGGATTGTTGTTTTCCAAAGGGGGCAAGGGCGCCGATTCGATGCTGATGACGGCAGTCGCCGGCGCCAACGTCGATCTGGCCAAAATCGTCC
>CAMYNE010000655.1 GCA_947259675.1 uncultured Pirellulaceae bacterium | reverse complement strand
ATGGTCAACTACAACACGGAGACGGAACAAGACATCAAGATTGAAATGCGCCCCATCGAGGGCGGACTCGAAGTCAGCCTGACGGATTATGACGTCGAGCGATTCGACCCGACCCTGGCCGGCGAAGTGGATATCAACGCGCCACTTACCGATCGCGTCCCGGGTGGGCTGGGACTGTACCTGGTATTAAAAATGGCGGATTCGATTCATTACGAATACCATGACCGGAAAAGTAAAATAACTTTCACGAACAGGACGGCAGCGTGGGAGAAAGGGCAGGATGTTTGAGATTGACTTCAATGACAGTGGTGAAGTGGTGCTGAGCGGTCGGCTGGATGCCGCACAGGCAGCCAGGGCACAGTCATTTCTGGACGGCGTGGAAGGTCCCTGCGTGGTCGATTTGGCAGCGCTGGATTACATTTCCAGTGCCGGCCTTGGCGTGCTGTTACGTACGCACAAACGCCTGATGGCGGAACAACAGGGCCTCGAACTGGTCAACGTCAACAGCCATATCAATGATATTTTCTGCTATTCGGGATTCGATAAATTGTTTGTCATCAGGACCGTATGAAAATTTTTACCAACTTTTTTGCCGGTGCGCTGTAATTATGGTTAACAGCCGGGAATATGCACTGGTTGAACGGTGTAAGAAAGGTGACCGGCAGGCACTGGAAGAGTTGCTTGGGCAGTACGAAAGGCCCATTTACAACGCCGCGTACCGGATTCTTGGTAATCGGGATGACGCAGCCGACACGACACAGGTCGTCTTTCTAAAAGCCTTCGAGCACCTCGACCGGTACAATCCGAAGTACAAATTTTTTAGTTGGATATACAGAATCGCAATTAATGAATCCATCAATCAACTCAATCGCAGCAAGAAACAGCGTCCGCTTGATGAAAACCAGGTCGCTGCAACTCGCGGCCCCGATGCGGCTGTCGAGGCCGGAGACTTGTCGCGTGAGATCCAGGAAGGCCTGATGGACTTGAACGAACATTACCGAACCGTCGTCGTGCTGCGTCATTTTTCAGATTGCAGTTACCGGCAAATCAGTGAAATTCTGCAGATTCCCGAAAAAACAGTGAAATCGCGCCTTTATTCTGCGCGACAGTTGATGAAGGATAAGCTGCAGGCGCGCGGCGTTTACTGAGGGGTCACACCAATCATGATTGAAGAACGTACCCTACAGTTGATCAATGCCGACCTGGACGGTGAGCTGGGCCAGGCGGAAAAAGATGAACTGGAAGCGATCCTGGAGTCATCTGCTGAAGCACGTCTTATGAAGGCGGAGTTTCAGAAACTGGCCAACCTGCTCGACAACGCGCCGGAACAGACGCCTCCTTTGGATCTTTCCGCGAGGATACTCGGCCAGGTGGCCCTGTCCTCGAAGCCGTCTTTTACGCTGACCAATCTTTTTTCTTCATTTCAACCCGCGACGGCGGGGCTGGCCTTCGCAGCCGGTTTGCTGTTGACGGTTGGATTCTACGAGATATCACCGCGTTACGGATCGGCCAGTGATACAACCAGTATGGTTGGCACGATGGTTGCCGGCCAGCAAAGTCAGCGGGCTGAAAGCAAAGACAGACTGTCTTTTGAAGGCTCCGGTGTTTCCGGCAACGTATCAGTCCAGAAAAGCCAGGGGATGCTCGTATTGAATTTTGAACTCGATTCCGACCAGAAGACGGAGATCGAGGTTTCACTATCCGAGGCCGGCCTGAGCTTCGGCGGAATAGCCCACGTATCAACCGGCGATGAAGCGGCTGATGAATCCTACAAAATCTCGGGGGGGACTTTGCGTGTGGTGAACCAGGGACGACAGGCATTTTCGGTATTTCTGCCCTATGCAGCCAACGGAAAAGGAAGCAGCAGGGACATTGGCATAGAAATTTCTACCGAAGGAGCCCAGGTATTTTCTGGCAACCTTCGGAGTTGATTTCTTGATATGACTAACGGGAGAGTAAAGATGAAGTTCAAACAGCAAGGTAACAGCAAGATATGGGTGCTGGTCGGCGCGTTAGTCGTGGTCGCCGGAGCCCTGATGTATTTCAGTGACGCATTTCCGCCGGTAGGAGAAGATGCCTCGGGTACTATCGTTCCCGCTGAGCGCTATCGCGCAAACCAGATTGATAGTGATGATGTGGTGCTGGGCGACGAGACCTTCGCGAAGTTCATGCAAACCGACCTTTATGAGGAACTGGTGCAGAACCCGGAACTGATCGAAGTGATCACCGACGCGGACGTCCTGGCAGCATTCAACGATGAGAACATGCGGGCGGAGCTGAACAGCAACGTACGCTCTAACATGAGCGACAACGCACGTTCGAATCTGAACGACAACGTGCGTTCGAATCTGAACGACAACGTGCGTTCGAATCTGAACGATAACGTGCGTTCGAATCTGAACGATAACGTGCAGTCGAACCTGAACGACAACGTGCGTTCGAATCTGAAC
>CAMYNE010000654.1 GCA_947259675.1 uncultured Pirellulaceae bacterium | reverse complement strand
GATCTGCGGCGTTGATAAAACTGGGACGCATGCCCTTGCGCATATCACCGAGCAAAGTGAACTGGCTGACGACTAAGAGTCGACCGTTGGCTTCGATGAGTCCCCGGTTCATTTTTCCTTCGTCATCTGGAAACACGCGAAGTCCGATGACCTTGTTAACCAGATATTCGGCGTCGCGTGGAGTGTCATTTTTTTCGACACCCAGCAAGACCAACAGTCCGCGACCGATCTGGCCAATCGTTGTTCCCTCGACAACTACACTTGATTCGGTAACTCGTTGTACAACAGCTCGCATCTTGCAGTTCTTATTTAGGTCCTAAAAACCAAGTCATTCTGAGCCCCACATTCCGTTGCGCGGACAACGTAACAAATGAACATAAATTATGTGGATGTTGTGTTTGGTGTATCAAGTCATCCTGAGGGAGCTTTAGCGACCGAGGGAACTCGCGTTCAAACAATCGAAGAGAGATCCTTCACCTCGCTCCACTCGGTTCAGGATGACATCTCCGCCTTTTGCCGACTAACGGGTCTTTGCTTTTTTTTCGGTACGCTTTGCCGCTTGTTGTTCAGCTCGTATCTCATGGTATCGCAAAACTCGAACCGCGTATCGCTCAGTTGCGTCAATCGTAATCGCCTTGCTTGAATCTAGCGCAAACAGATTCTGAGACAATGGTGCCGACCTGCCAACCTCGAACAGTTCCAGGGTCAACATGGGGTGCGTGAAAGAACCGGTTTGTGGATCGTATTGATAAAAGACGATTCGATAAGGGAACAAGGGAAATTTACTGTCGTTTCCAAGCGTAACGGAAACTGCGTGAGGGATTTGACGCGGTAACTCTTCCCAGCCATTTTTAGAATCCAATTCGCCAGGATGAACCAGTTCGGAGACAACCTGGTTCAACTTATCTGCTTTCCAGGTACCATTCAGCGTCAGCATTGAGATTCCGCCAAGCTCAGAAGGAACGGGTGCATCAAAATCAAAAACCGCCGCCAGATTTTGGAGCACGCTGGCGATGCCTCCCGTCGCCATTAGATTGGTGGGGTCACCGACGAAGCTTTGAGTCGAGCCATTGACCATCGAGACTCGTTCCAGATTGACAAACTCCAGTCGTTTCTCTTTTTTGGATTCCGTCAATGTGTAATAAAATCTTCCATCGCAGATTTGCACCACCTGAGTGGCGTCGTCACTTTGGCCGAATTCAAACTCAAGTCGGGCATTCGTCGATCCCAGCCCCATTTGATAATACTTCCCTTTGGCGACAACATATTCATCAAAAAGCCGGATTGTGATTCGGGCGTTGGCCTCAATACTCGCAGAATTCAAAAGGTTATCGGCTGCGTTTTTGATTAGTTCGCTGGATTTAAGACTTGGGAATTGGCCCTTCCGATCAATCGAGCCAGCCGGTAGTCCGGATCCGAAGGGTGTGGAGTGGGCTACGGCTGCTTGCTGAAATCCCGTTTGAACGACCGCTGAATTATCGCTGGCAAGTGGAATGTGGTGGATGGAAGCCGCACTCCCCTGCCCTTGAGTAGGCAGTCGTTCTTGGGCGGTAACCAAGTTTTTGTGCTTGCCAGCTGTTTCGCCTTCGCCCCCGCCCCCAATCATGTGGACGTTCCAAAGCAAGCAGCCAGCAGCTAGTAAAACCGCCGCCAAAGTTAATTCCAGCTTCATGAACGGGATATGCGGATTTTTCCAAAGAAACGTGTTATTCCGGGCCGAACATAAGAACAACGATCCTACTACGCCTAAGCGCCCAACGGTTTTTGCATCAAACGCTGATCGTTGTTAGACCCAGATCGCCGGAATTTTCGGCGAACGCGTGATTTTAGGAGTGGTTTACAGATCGGTCTACGTCAGTTTATCTGTCAAAAAACAACCGATGTGTTGGTGTTTTGTTGTAAGCGGTGGGCCACAACGTAGTTGTAAATTTCGAAACATTTTGTGCCGTATTCAATGCGGCAAGATGGTTTGCAATGAAGCAAATCACTTAGGGGGGAAACTGATGTCCGCACGTATTTCTACGGGGCTCATGATGCTGGCACTTGCCGTGTTGGCAACCGGCTGCCAGGTGCCACATGCCCGAAAGGGAATTCCTGTTAGCAACAATTTGCCGCCAGCCCAAATGTTAATGGAACCGGGCCCCGGTGTTGGTGGGCCAGGACCAGGTGTGTTAGGCGCAAGAGAAGCTCGCGGAGCCGATGCCGCAGCCAATATGGCTGCCTACGGTCCGTTTGGCGCGGTCGCGGGCCAAAGCGTTCAAGTCCTGTTCGATAAGCCCGAGATGATGCAAGTCGCTTGGGACGTATCAGGCATTGGCCGATACGATTCGTCGCCATTGATTGTTCCAGGTCGACAAAACTTCGCCCAAGGCGGAGCCTATCGTTTGAAGATCACCAATCTCGAGGGTCGCCCAGGGTTGGAGCTTTACCCAACACTTGAGCTTGGCAAGGC
>CAMYNE010000653.1 GCA_947259675.1 uncultured Pirellulaceae bacterium | reverse complement strand
TCAGCAACTCCCTGTTCCGCCTCCCGTGGAGCAGTATCCACCGAGCGTGGTAACGCCACCAGTCGTCCAGCGTGCACCCGGCGCAATTCCTCCGTCAGTTGCACCAACTACACCTGAGGCGCGTCCCATCGCGCCACTACAACATCATCCAGAAACAGTAATTCCGCGGCCTTCGATTCCTACTCCGTCGAGAGTCGGATCGCCGGAGCCATTTATTCCTCAAGCACATGCCGGGGAGTATGCGCCTCCGATTCCCCAATCGAACGTGGCACCTTATTATTCGCCGGAAGCTTGCGTGCCAAACATGCAAATGCAATCGTACCCACAAATGCAACCTGGCTACGTTCATCCCGCTCAACGACCCATGAATGCAACAGTTCAAAGATGTTGTCCCAACGTATCGCGGGCTCGAAACTGTTCTTGCAACTCGTGTTGTAATTCATGTTGCGAACTGCCATTTTACTTCAGCGTGTTTGGTGGCTACTCGAGTTTTAACTCGTTTGACGAAGTGACTAATCTGGGCGTCGGTCAAAATATTCTCGACTTCGATGATGGATATGGAGTGGGATTTGCTCTGGGGTCAGAACAAGGCTTTAACTTGCGGATGGACATCGACTTTGCTTTTCGTCAGCTCAATTTGAATTCACTGACCAACCGATCGACACCACCCAGCTCAACGACGGGAGACCTGAATTTATACTCCGGCATGGGTAACCTTTACTGGGAGTTCATGCATTTCCCCAATCAACGCTTCAAGCCCTACGTCGGTGCAGGTATTGGATTCGTATTCCTGGACCCCAACTTTGTTTCTGGCAATGCTGCTATTCCTGGAGGTAGCGATTCAAGTTTCGCTTACCAGGCAATGGCTGGGTTAAATTACAAGCACAATTATCGAGCTGATTTGTTCGTCGAGTATCGTTATTTCGCGGCCGATGATGTAAGTCTCTCTTCGCCGGAAGTCGCTTTGTCGGAGTTCGATTTGGGAATGAACAACGTGTTTTTTGGAATACGGTGGAAGTTCTAGTTTTGTAAGGCATAGAAACGAGAAGCAAATGACAAGTGGATTGTCCGACCTTAATTGAAGTTCGAGGACAAGTCCTCCTGAAGTGGCCTAAGTTCGCGGTGGCGAACAGGAACTTGATTTACATGAAGCCGTTGATGGAAATCTTGCTAGTCGCTGGAGGCGGGGCATTGGGGGCATTGTCCCGCTTCGGTATTCACCAGATTTCAGAGCGATTCTTCAAGGGCGATTTTCCCTTCGGAACGTTTATCGCAAATGCATTGGGCTGTTTGCTGATCGGAATCCTCATTGGTAGCGGGCGAGCTGAATCGAGTCAGACTTGGCGATTGGCGTTTGGTGTCGGGTTTCTGGGTGCATTAACCACGTTTTCGACATTCGGCGCTGAAACCATTCGCAGTGCCAATGACGGTTCACTGGGAATTGCGTTCGCTAATGTGGCCGCCAATCTGATCGTCGGTCTTACCGCAGTCGCCGTCGGCATTTGGATCGGCAAACACATGTCGGCGGGCACGACTAATATACAGTAGTTGTGGTTTTGTTCGTCGGAACGGACCACTCTCTTTCGTCATTCTGTAGCGAAGGAAGCATTCCGTCGTCGAGTGCAGTTCACACCTCAAGAATCTGACTGGCAGCATACCGGCTGGCCACATAAACGGGCAATTCATCGCCATGAATTTCTTGATGAGTTTTTTTGGCGATGTCAGGTTGATTGTTCTCTTCGGAAAGATGACAAAGGCAAACCCACCTGAGACGTTCGGTGCGGATTTCGTCGATCACTTGTGCTGCTTCGACGTTGGAAAGATGTCCGCCTTGCCCGCGAATTCGATTTTTCAGCTGTTCTGGATAGGGTCCGTATTCAAGCATTCCATCGTCGTAGTTGCTTTCGATAATGACTGCATCTAGCGACTCAAGAACTTCACGAAGGCCATCAAACACATGTCCAAGATCGGTCATAATCCCGATGCGTCGGCCTTTCGTATCCTCAATGACAAACACGGCTCCGTCGGCACTATCATGGGGCGTAGGAACGGTGTGAACCTGGCACCCAGGGAAATCGACAACGTCGCCGGCGCGAAAAAAACGAACGTGCTCCATCGGTCCAACTTTAGCTGACCGATAACAGGCGCTCAAAGTTCGACGAGTCACATAGATGGGAAACCCAAACTTGCGTTGGAAGATCCCCATCGATCGAACATGATCGCTATGATCATGCGAAATAAAGAGTGCATCAACGGCTCGAATATCGCGTCCATGTTGTGCCAAGCGGACTTCAGCTTTTTTGCCGCTTATCCCAGCGTCAAACAGTAGCTTCACTTCGCCAGCTTCCACATAAAAGCAATTGCCGTTACTTCCCGACTGCAGCGAGATTACTTTCATTCTGCGAATTCTATCTATCCGCAGAAGTTTGCCTACCCGAGTACGATATCGAAT
>CAMYNE010000652.1 GCA_947259675.1 uncultured Pirellulaceae bacterium | reverse complement strand
CACGCTGTTCTGGGTGGGCTTGGTTTTGAGCTCCTTGGCAACGTCGACACCAACAACTTCAATCATTTTTTCGAAGGAAATGTTTTCGTCGTGACCTTCTTCCGCTTTGGTCGCGGGCGTGAAAAGAGGGTTTTCAAATTTCGCACAATTGGGCAACCCTTCGCCAAGCTCGATCCCACACACGGCTCCCGTTCGTTGATAATCGCGCCAGCCAGATCCAACGAGATAGCCACGAACAACACATTCGATTGGTACGACTTCACATTTTTTGACGATCATCGTTCGACCATCGAGTGCAGCCCCGTCTAATCCAGCGGGCAGCGTGACACTATTGACGTCAGTTGAAATTAGATGATGAGGCACATTGCAGAATTCAAACCAGAACTTGCTGATTTGTGTGAGCACTCTGCCCTTGTCTGGTATTTGCGTTGGAAGAATCCAATCAAACGCACTAATGCGGTCACTGGCAACCATCAAATAATGCTCACCCAAGTCATAAACGTCACGAACTTTGCCTTGTCGCACGAGCGTAGCCACGGACTTCTCCAGATTACTTTAAGTGTTGCGAATCGGTTGTTTACGGTGTTTGAATTGTCTGCGAGTTTCCGGAATCCAGTCAAGTGGCGAAAAACCGTCACCCCAGGATAGGACTCTCAAAAGCAGGAAGAACAACGTTTCGCGAATATAAGATAACTATCTTTAAATCTGAAGTACCCTGCTTTGTTGTCCATGACGTGCGTGCGGAAACGGGAATGTTGGCGTCGGTACTTGATAAACGGTGACCGATCTCAACAATAATGACAAGCCGCTGCCCTCGGATTGACGAAAATGTCTTATCTTCCCACGCTAAATCCAAACTGAAAGACAATTTACAATGGGCGAATTCAGGTTTCGACTTCCTGATGATTGGATCTTGGCGTCGCGACAGGCAAGCTCGATTCACGTCGTCGGACTTGACGGGATACCGTGGCCTTGCCGCGTGTTTACCGAAGGAAACACCCTGGTCGTCCGCCGCAACCGCGATGAGTCGGGCAAAATCTACGTTGCCTATCCGTTTGACCGGTATGGTGAGTTTACCATTTGCACTGGATCGCTGCCGGAACGATCGGAGCCCTACGATCTGCTTACGGAACTGGCCCGGGGAACTTTGAATCGGTTGCGAAACCAGATTTCGATCTGGAAAGAAGGCGGGCTCGAGATTTCCGAAGAGATTTCGCGATCGACTTCGGAAGCGATTGAGTTGCTGGGCAGCTCCATTCTTGCTTCGGATCACACCGTGAAAGACAAGCACGCGCGCGAGGCGGTCCACAAAACAATGGACATTGTGTTCTTGTTAAGTCACGATTTTGGCGACCAGGTTTCCAAATACCGCGTTGAACATCCCGAATCTTCTCAATTCTGGATTGCGGCCGCGGCCGCCGCGGACTTGGTCGAGTTTGAGAGGAGTGCGAACCACGCAGGTTTTGAATTGGTCCAATTGACAACCGGAGTTCTTAATCCATGGCAAATCTCCAGCGTGGAATCACAAACCAATCCGAAACGAATCATTGTTGGCCCTTTTCTTGACGCCAGCGCCGGTGGAATGGATGACGATTTGATCCGGATGGATGACTTTGACCAGCGCAAACGACGCATCCTTTCGGATTGCCGAATGGCAATTGAAAATTTGCCGGCGACGACTTCTCTGTTGCATGTCGTCAGCGGGTTAAATGGATTGGGCCATCGGCATCTGGGTTACCCTCAGCAACTGGAATTAACGATCGACATGTTGCACTTGATCGAAGAGTCATCGTGTGAGATACCCAACCTAATCAGCTTTGACTTTCCATGGGCAGAGCGATTGGCGTCTTCGGTTGGCGGGATTCATCCACTTCAAATCGCCGACACACTGTTGAGGCAAGGGCTCGGCGTTTCGTTTCTGGGTTTGGATATTAATCTCGACTATTGGCCGGGAGGAAGCGTCGTGCGCGACCCGCTGCAGTGGATTGATATGATCGATATTTGGTCGCAGCTAGGTTTGCCGTTAGTGATTTGTTTTCGAATTCCAACGGGCAGTCAGATGAGCCCGACAAAAGACCCGAATCGGATCGTGAATGAAGTTCGAAGTAACCTGGCCGATCAAGTTCGGCTGGATCTTCTAGAGACAATCGTGCCGATGATGATCGCCCGCCAATCCGTTCATGGGATGATTTTCCGGCAATGGTGCGATAGTGATGATCTGCGTTTTCCGAACGGAGGGCTGGTGGAAGACGATGGGTCGCAAAAGGCGATTGTCGACGTGTTGACCGGTCTTCGCGAAAGCTATCTCAGCTAATCTAAACGGGCCCGGCAGTCGACGATGATCCGCAGTTAGTGAACATGGCTTGCTCTACAAGCGACCCACACAAACCAGGCACATGTCATCGATCGGGTTTTGGTTGCCAGCGTGTCGACTCACTGCATCGCAAATCACTTTACCG
>CAMYNE010000651.1 GCA_947259675.1 uncultured Pirellulaceae bacterium | reverse complement strand
GACATCTATTCAACAGCGGCAGACGGTGATAAAGCAAATCCAATGCCAATTATCGTGAAAGCAAACTTCAGCTACGAAGAACTCATTCAACAAACGCAAGCAGGCAAAGAAAAATCGAAACTGCGTTCGGTGCGTTTTTATGAAACTGCCAAAGCGGATATTTCGATCGGCACTCGGAAAGAGACATCGATCCTCGAATCAAACAATCGCTATGTCTTGTTCAATCGATCGCTCAAAAAAGACGCCGTGGATCGCATCACCAGGGCTTCGCTGGGCGGTCGGCTTTCGCAGCGGCAATGGCAGCTGATCGATGTCCCGGCCAACACCATGTTGATCGATGCGTTGATCAATGAATCCAGCTCGTTGAAGTTACGTCAAACATGGGAACCGGACGGCGTGGTTTTGGCTGATATTCTGTTGCTGAATTCGGTTGACAAGCACAGCGTCGAGCTGCAAGTGGAAGACATCACCGATGGGATCGCTACGATTTCGATTGACGGCGCCGTGTTGGGCAACGACGAAGATGTCAAATCCAACATGGGCATCAAAGGTTCGATTACTTACGACACACGCGCCAAAACGTGCACCAAAATCCAGCTGACCATGCGACAAAAACGCAACGAAGGTCAAGTCGGTCCGGGCTTCGATGGACTGGTCAAAATCGTGACCGAAATACAGCCCCGGAATTCGCCCGACAAACTGACCAAGTCCAACATTGCAAAGGCGCGTGGTAACCGCGCCATCACCAGCGATTTGGTGCTGAATACACCCAACAAAGCGTTGCAGCTGATTCACGATCGACGCTGGCGGCCGATTATGAACACGGATGAACTTACCGTTTTGCGGATGTTGGCCGACGAGCAGGTAATGTGCCAATTCAATGTAATGCCGATGCCCCGGCTGCCAGCGCAGGACGCCTACGCGCTGGAAGATTTTAAAGCCAATGTCAGCAAAGCGATTGGTGAGGCGGGCGAAGTGACCGATGCCAAGAGCCGCAAACTTGCCAACGGCAATATTATTTACGTTGTTGAAGCCAGCGGCTTGAGTTCGGAAGTCGAACTGACCTGGCTGTATTACAACGTGACCCAGTCCAATGGCAATCGCGCGATGTGTATCTTGACCAGCGAATCGGATTTGATTGATTCGATTCGTGGCGCCGAAAAAAGAATCGTGGAATCGATCCAGATTCGCAGCCCCGAACAAGCCAACGCGATTCGCAAAGCCCAAAACGGGGACTCGGCCAACAAGTCGCGTTAAAAAAAGCCGTCGGTTTACCGAACAGAACTCAGCTGATTTCTGATTTTCATTTCGTGCGCTGATGTTGCGCGGGCGGCATCGCCCCTACAGATCGCTCCACGGCTGTGTTACAAAATTACCTTGCTTTGGCGCAACCATGCCGAGGCGATGGCGGCAATCGCGTGCAGGGTAGTTTTGATGCTTGATCTTTTCGACAAAATCAAAGAGCGAAACGGCGAAAACGGGGAAAAAGACGAAAACGAGGAAGACGGCGAAGCTTACCAACGAATTACAATTCCGCCTACCGTCCATGTGCATCGGTATTACTACAGCGGCAATAAAGAGTTTCAAGGACCGATCATCACTGGCGGTCCAACGGTGGTCGTTGCCAATCATCCTGATACGGGCGAGCAAATGCTTGTTGACGTGACGCTGCCCACGGGTGCCCCTTTGATCGCCCATGACAAAAACGCAATCACCTATATTTACTCTTCCCCTCCCCAGCGAGTAAGTATCAAGTTCCGAAAATTTCCGTTTGATCCCAACAAAGCCGTCGTCGAATACCATTCTGGTCGGGGCGTCAAACGACGAATCAGGGAACACGTGGCCGATCACGTGGAAAGGAAGCGGGAACACCGGCAACAATCTCCGGCAATCGAGGCAGTAAAAACTTGTGCCAGCACAACTCACAAGGCTTTGAAGGATACTGGAAACCAAGCCAGAAACCTGATCAAACAGGTTGGCGGTGCCGCCAAATCCATTGTCAGTGTTGTCCCTGGCGTGACCCCACTATTGAATCCCAGCGATGACGGCGCGACTCGTAAATACCGGAACAAAGTCAGAGCGGCTGCCTCCCGTGATGCACGGACAGCCACACCATTCGTTCCGACGATTCGTTGACCGCATCTGCTAACGTGCATTCGTTTTAGCGGTAGCTCAATCCGTTTTAAAAATCAACTGCGTTCAGTGACACGAGAATTGCATTCCATATCAATCTGGCGAGATTCAAGGCAATCGGTCCGGCGTACGACGTGTTCTTGCACGTTTTGATGTACGCGTTTTCGGCTCGGGGAATCGATACAGCCATCGACACCACCAGAAGACGTTCCGACACTCGCCTACCTCGGAAGACGCCCCCGCGTTTACGCGGTGGGAGCTTCACTATCAACCTAGATGCGAAAAGATTGGCACAACTCAGTTCGGCCATTGGTTGGACGCCCCCACATT
>CAMYNE010000650.1 GCA_947259675.1 uncultured Pirellulaceae bacterium | reverse complement strand
AATCCGGAGGCGAACGAAATTTTTTTGAGTGCCGTATCGATTCGTGATCCGGTAGAGCAACAAGAGTTCGTCGACAAAACTTGCGCCACAGACGATCAATTAAGAATGCACGTTTGTTCTTTACTGCGCGCTTATTGCGCCTCGGGTCAATTCCTGGCCGGCGACGGGGCAACCTTCGACAAAGAGGATCATGACACTGAGCCACGGGGACAGAACTTAGACGTTCCAAGCGTTTTTCTGCCGGGTCGACGATTCGCCAACCAGTTCATCATTCGTGAAGTTGTCGGTTCAGGCGGGATGGGGATCGTTGCGCTTGCCGATCAAATTGAACCGATTTCACGGAAAGTTGCGATCAAGATCAATCGACCAGAGCATTATTCACCTGGCTTGCTGGCGAGATTTGAACGGGAACGCAAAATTCTGGCGTTGATGGAACACCCCAACATCGCCAAAGTTCTCCAAGCTGGATACGTCGATCTGGCAACGGGTAACGCCGTTGAGGTCTCAGGCGGACAACCACTTGGTCACCCTTATTTGATCATGGAATATATTGATGGCGAGCCTATTCATCTTGCCTGCGACGCTCACACACAAACCCTCGAACAACGAGTCCGGTTAATCGTCGATGTCTGCCACGCGGTTCAACATGCTCATTCAAAAGGCATCATTCATCGCGATTTAAAACCTTCAAACATCCTGATCGAATCGTTCAATGGCAGACTGATTCCGAGAATCATCGATTTCGGAATTGCCAAACCGTTTGACTCAGATCAATTTGCGGAATCAATCCATACCGATGTTCACCATCTGGTCGGAACGATTGATTACATGTCACCCGAGCAATCCCGGTTCTCCGGTGATATCGACACGCGAACCGACGTCTACTCACTGGGGGCGGTGTTGTACCAATTATTGACGGGATCCGTTCCGCTCATTCGCGAAAGTGTCGCCAAAGATGATTTGCTGGAGACCTTGCGACTGATCCAGCAAGTCGATTCACCTCGACCAAGCTTGCGAATAGGCGGAGCAGTGGAACCAGACAGGATCGCAAAGTATCGGGCTTCAACGATTGGCAAGATGTCCAGATGGTTGAAAGCCGACGCCGACTGGATCGTTATGCGCGCTTTGGAAAAAGATCGCGAACTCCGATATCAAACCGCCGGACAGCTCGCCGACGATCTGCAAAGACTTCTCAGCCACGAAGCGGTACTAGCGCGAGCGCCTTCATTAGGCTACCGAATTTCAAAGACATATCGACGTCACCGTTTTGTTTGCCAAGCCGCGACGGCAATGTTGCTACTCTTGGTAATCGGCACCATTGGTACAACGATCGGATTCTATCGTTCCAGTCAAAACGCACGACGAGCGGAGGCTGGCCAACAGCGGATTGGACAACTTTTGTCTGAAACCAACTTTGAAGCGGCAACAGCCGCGGTACGTCGCGGTCAATGGAAAACGGCGATTGAAAGTCTTGATCGAATCAACGCCAACTCCTCCGTCGATCCAATCGACATCCAATTGATTCGTGTTGACGCTCTTAACGGGATGAACCGCATTTCCCAAGTGCGAGCAGTCCTGGAGCGACTGGAAGATCTGCAGCCAACCAATTCGCGGCTCGGCCGCTTGCGCTTATGGCAAGCTGATATCGCATTGCTCGACGGGGATGCCACGCAACACAGGAAGCTGGTCAGCGAGGCACTTGATCTTAATCTGCCGTTAGCTGACGAGCATTATGGCCGTTGTCTGGTGGCCGAGGAAACACCCGTCGCAATTGAACATCTGGAACGGGCGCTCGTGGAAAACCCGTTTCATCATCGAGCCACCCAGACCTTGCCAATCTTGTACCTTTCGTTAGGAAGATTCGATGATGCGCGATCCCAGATTCGCATGGCGAGTATGTTGTTCCAGGACGATCCATTGTTGATCGCAACTGAAACCGTGATTTTGACACTGGAAGGAAAGCTTAAAGAGGCTGAACATTTGTTGCAAGAAAATTCCGACCTCATGACGCAATCTCAACTTGATGAGTTTCAATCTTTGGTCCAAGCAATGGATCTGTTGCGTCGACAAATGGAGCTGGCCCTACAATCGCCTTCGCAAGCCCTGGGCAAGCTGAATTTGAGTTTTCTAAATTCGCAAAATGCAATGAAAAAAATCGCGAGAACGAATTCGTTGCGAATACCCTTAGTGGTCAAGGACAATTTGGCAGCAAGCATCAATGCCGTTGGTGCTACATTTTTCGGAAAAACGTATGAGCAGTCAGCCAAAACGTTAAACGATGTTACCGACCGCCATCCAGACGGTTTGCTCTATTTTGTTAATGGTTCCATGTTAGCGGTGAAACGAAATTGGGCTGACGCCGAGAGAGCATTCCCGACCAGGAGGTTTTGGATCTACGAGTGCTGATCGGACAACGACTGGCCATTCAGGAACCAACACCCACCGAATTGGGCCAACTTTCGAAGGCCGCAGTAATGGCCAAAGACTTGAATTTGGCTAGAAGCATTATCCAAAAGGCACTTGAATCAGATCCAAAATCTTTACCGTTAAACGTCTATCTGGCTGAAATTGAATTTGGCATAGGAAACATGAAAGCCGCCAAGTTGGCTGCCGAGAATGCACTTGAATTGGCATCCAAGCCGCAACTACGGCTACGCTTAAGTGGACAACTGGCGAAATTCGTTTCTATCGCAGAACGAATCCGGAACGACAGCGATTTTTGAGCTGGCGTCGCCGAATTAGGTGTAGCACTCGACCTTGGATCGCTATAAGTTGGTCCAGTTACGAATGACATTTTGTTGTACATCGCGAATCATTTGACGAGCTTCGTGGCGTTCGACGCCCCCCATCAACAATTCGTCATAGTTCGTATGCTGATGGCGAATCCAGGCGGCGACCGCAAGCGTGATGGCTTGAGTTTCCAAACTGCGACCGGCAGCGGATCGACCAACCCGCCCGCTTCCGCGTTGAGCCGTGTGCGTGGCGATCGACCGAGCTTCGCTGGCTGGGCAGCCAGGATATTCAGCCTGTATCAGCTGCGCCATCTCGTCGATCAATTTGACATCATCGTCCGCGCGTCGTTCGGCGGCGCGTTCTCGTAAACGAGCTCGCTGGTCGGCATCGGCAGCGCATTGTTCTTCCGCCTCGTCAATCGCGGCAGACGTTACCAGGATGCCTTGGCGTTCGTAACGTTTGCGAGAGCGATTAAACCTCAGCACGATTGCGGAGAGCGGACTGAGTTTTTTGGAACGTCGCGTCAACGTCGCGTTACCGCTCGGCAAAAACTCGAGATGATCCATGTCGGCACAAGTCAAGCACAGTGCTTTGCCTTTCTCAAGCACGATGCATTCGCCTTTGAAGATTTCTGCCGCGCACTCGCTGCAATTCGAGGAATTGCTGGTAATCTGATAGACAACCAAATCGGGGGTTTTAGTGAGTTTTTTCTTCAATCGCTGTTGTTTTGCGTCAGAGAGATTCGCGGGTCGAAATTGCGTTCGAAAAAACGCTTCTTTTTCTGCATCGCCGTCGACCGTGATCTTTAGCGACTGAGCCCCCGAGTGGCTGGCGCTGGAATACGTCGCCTCGATTGGCTCAAGTTTCTTTTCTGCAACCCACTCAAAAAAAACCTTGAACGTCTGATCTCGTTTTTTCTGGCCACATTGAACATGAGCTTCGAGCGCTTCGCAATGCGGATTTCCCTGTTTCCATTGGTTGACATGAACCGGCGAAAGAAACCCCATTTGTTCAAACAACTCGATCGGGCCGACGGCTCCGTTACGTTCCAGCACTGCTTCGGCCGAGTCGATCACGCGGTCGCGTAATTTCTTTTTTTGATAACTATTGGTCATTTGCTGTTGTTGACGTTCGTAGTCTGCTTCAAATTCGGCTTCGCAAATCGGAAATGTGTGGTCAATATTCTAACAAATCGTGTTAGCGCTTCACATAAAATCAGTGTTTAGGACCGGACATTTTTCGACTTGGCGCGAACCGCCGTTCGCGCCCTATGTCTTTAGTTCTATACTGTCAACACGCGGACATCTTGGATCTGGATTTGTTACCCAGGCGTTTGTTCCGCTAGTTGCAAACGAAAGAATAGTCAGATGACAAGTGTCAAATTACCCGATGGAAGTTTAAAAGAATTTGCAGGAGCGGTTTCGGTGAAAGACGT
>CAMYNE010000649.1 GCA_947259675.1 uncultured Pirellulaceae bacterium | reverse complement strand
AGATTGAGTTCAAAAAAATCAACGTCGGAGCTGCCATAGTCTCCGTCCCCAATCGTCGCGTCGATCTCGGTGACCACATTTGGCGTTAAAGTCACGACTTGGGCCGAATAGATGTCGTCACCCGGAGCGTCAGCCGCTAACAGCTGCCGTTGTTCCAGAGACTCCGACAGCATTTTGCGGCGATGTCGATGCTTTGGCAGCAGTCCTTGGCTAGTACGATGGCGTCGAAGTAAACGTTGTAGCCATGTTCGTTTTTTTTGCGTCATCCATGATGCTCTAGATGTGATTCCGTGCAACATTTGTGCGCCCCTCTTCCTGGAATGATGGAAACCGCCCAATGAATAGATCTACCGAGATAATCACGATTCAAGTTGCTAATCTCTAGTTGATCAATCAATCGGTGAGTGCGTGAACATATCGGGGTACCGAAGCACAATGCAAATAAATTCCTTGCATATTACGGGATCAAAGACTCGTGCGATTTTGGCGCGATGTTTGCGGGAACTCGTTCAATCAACGCTTTACGCTGCGCGCGCATCTTTGATGAAAATTTTTCACGCGATGCGAATATCCCAGCTTCGTGGTCGAGAAACGTCATTTCAGACGCGACGGCCACTGCATTTTCAATGCAAACACACTTTGCCCACAGGGCAGCATGAGCAGGTGGAGGGCTGGCAATAGAAGTCTCTTGACGAAGGAATCCGTTCCGAGCGATGTGCCACTATCTGACCGTGCTTCGCTCGCTCTGACTGTTGTGATTCAGTGGCAAATCAGTGGCAGAATTGGACATGCAAACGCGACGTGCCTAATCCGAACACAATGTGAGTTTAGATGTAGGTCGGTGCCAACATTGGGTTTGCGCTGGTTTGCCAACCTTGAGCCAATGCAACGTTGGTGGATTCAAAATCCGGTGAGGGCAACCTCATGAGGGTTCAAGTCCCACCTTCGGTACTTGTTGTCTGATAAGGACTTAGGGAAGCATCCCCTAAGTCCTTTTTTCACGCGCCAGCGAGGAGGAGGGGCAAAGGGGGGCAGTACTGAACTCGCATTGGATTCGTATCGCTCGCCCGAGTGGAACACTCTACGCAATCGTCCGCGTTTTGATCAACACGCATGCGCGAGTAAAATGTCCTGAAGGAGAATTCAAAATGCAGATTACTTTACCTGATGACGCCGAACGGCAATCGCTGGCGGCCGGCTTCGCCAGTGTCGAACAGTACATTCACAGCTTGGTCCGTCGTGATCGAGAGCGACTGGCGATCGAGGAGGGCATCACTGCATTGAAAGAGGGCAAGGTCCAGGACTTTGAAGAATTCGATCGTGAATTCCGCAAGCGCAATGGACTTGCTGGATAGTCGATAATGCCCAGGATTCAGATCACGGAGCCAGCGAAGGCGGATATCGAACAGGCGTTTTCGTGGTGGTCGGAAAACCATTCTCGTGATCAAGGCGTGGAATGGTACGAAAGAATTTTTGATGCCATCGCGACTCTTGCACGCATGCCTGAACGTTGTCCACTCGTCCCCGAGCAGGCGTTATCGGTCGCAGGCATTCGTCAGCTTCTGTTCGGCGTCGGCAAACATCCAACGCATCGCCTCAGCGGCCTGATTCTCGAATCAGTGGCAGACCGTTGGTTTTGGGTTGGAATTCCATTGTAGGGAAGCAGTCCAGACGCAACGCAAATTTGATGCAACCTCAACGTTTCGCGTCGTTTGATTGAGTTCCACTGGACCAATAATCCGGCGCGTCTCGCCGCTGACTCACGGTGTTCCGTCAATAGAAAATTAGGATCGCTGAAGCCGAAATAAGACGTCCACGGGCGTAACAACTTCGCCGTCCTGCAAAATCTCCGCAATGGCCCGTGACACTGCCGGGTAGAGAGTGTCCTTCTGGTAATTGGTCGAGGTGATCTTCTTCACTGTCTCCGTTGAAATGCGATTGGTCCGCACCGCGACCGCTTCACATTGATCACAGAAACACGGGACGCGAATACGATCGAAATTGCGTTGCGTAACTTGCCCGGAACGATGGCCTGGAAAGGATCTCTTGAAAAACTCCGAGCTACCAACCGCTCGTGCCTGCACCAAAAACATCTCGCAGTCTTGGCTTGGACTCAATTCTCCGCCGCAGGATCGGGATGCTGATGTCGTCGGGCGTGCAACGCTCAAGCATTTCCAGCCACCGCGATGCGCCCCGAGTTTCCCTTCGTGCAAGGTGGTATTTGATAAACGTCTTGCAAAGTCCACTGAATTCGGTGCGATGAAACTCGCTCTGACGCTGCAGCCTGTCAAGTACCTCCAACCCCACGTCGAGTTTTTTTTCCGCGATCAATTGATTGGCGTGAGCAAGTTGTCCAAAGAATTACTACGGCCAGCGGTCGGCACCCGTGACCAGAATTTCGTTTGCCTCACTGTCGCTGTCCTGCATCAGCATAGACATTGCAATATTGTACCACAAGTCCGGTGGCGTGCAGCTTG
>CAMYNE010000648.1 GCA_947259675.1 uncultured Pirellulaceae bacterium | reverse complement strand
GGTGACGGTCTGGCTGGAAGCCAAGGACGGCAATCGCGTCGATGGCCCCGGCGTTGGGCGCTCTGCGGTGCGCACGCTCACGCTTGCATCGGACATCACACGTCGGCGCGATCGCATCGTCGAGCTCGAGAAGCTCTTGGATGCGCTGCTGGGGACCTTGGCGACTCGGCTAGAGCAGCCTGTCCCCGGCAGGTTTCGCGAGGCGTCCAGGTTGTTGGTTTTGATTTCAATCGAGTCTTCCAGGAGTCCGGCGGAAAATCTAATTGATGAAATGTCGTCGTACTTGAGGAACTCGGAAACGTTATTGCTCATTCGGAAATTCCAAGCGGGTTTTTCGCATTGGATTTCAATTCCGTTTGGCATTGCCCGTAGGATCCCATAGGTAAGAAAGTAGGAAGTGTCGAACGCCGAAAACCGGAGTACGGCCTGCGCAGATTGTTTGTCGAGGGCAAGACTTGCTGTTGGGGATGAGTAGCTGTGTTCGGCCAGTTCAAGACCGTCCAACGATTCAATCGCTGTTCTAAACTGACTGGCTTGTTGATATCTTCGGGCTGGTTCTTTCTCCAGCGTTTTCATCACGACTTCATCAAGATGGTTTGTGACTTTGGCTTTTTCGCTTGGCAAAGCAAATCTGCCGATCGGCAACTCGCCAGTTAGGAGCTCGTAAAATACGACGCCAAGCGAATATAAATCGGCGCGGTGGTCAACCGTTTCTGGACGCTCGATCTGTTCGGGAGCCATGTATTTAAGCGTTCCAAGGACTTGTCGCGTGGCCGTCAAAGTGAATTCTTCTTCTTTCGGCTGCAGCAGCTTGGCCAGACCGAAATCCGCAATCTTGACGGTGCCGCTTTTGTCGAGCAGGATGTTTTCGGGTTTGATGTCGCGATGGATAATGCCTTGATCGTGAGCATATTGAAGTGAGTTACAGATGCTGGGAACAATTTCCAAAGCACGCTGAGGTTCGATGGTTCCAGCTTCAATCGCGTCGCGCAGGTTAATACCATCTACGTATTCCATGACGAGATAGTGCATTCCTGCGGACTGTCCAAAGTCAAACAAGGTCACGATGTTGGGATGAGTCAATTTTGCCAACGTCCGGGCTTCTCGAACGAAACGTTCCGTAAACGCGGGGTCGTTACTCAAGTGCGGAGCGAGAACTTTGAGCGCGACGACCCGATCGAGATTGGTTTGCCGAGCCAGGTAAACTGAGGCCATCCCGCCATGACCGATCAGATGCATAATCTCAAGATTCGGAAACTTTCCAATAAGTTGGTCAGCTCGAGGAAAACGGCTCGCCCCGGAGTCCAAAGGCGAATTCGACGCTGTCGCACCCGTCATTGCCAATCCCATTAAACACTGAGGGCAAATCCCACCGGGGGCATCGGCCGGCATGATCGAGCTACATTCGGTGCATTGGTTAATTGTGGTCACGATAAAACCCTGAAAAAGAGGCCGTTTTGCTTATTCAATCCTATTTAAACGGTCCGATCCCAAAGGTTACCAAAATTCTGGAAAAGTTGTCCAATTAGAGCGCGTTTGGTTTAGTTTTGGCGTCTTTTCGTCGGTTTCGCCCCGGCAATCAGAGCGCCACGAGCGCTATACGTCCGTGCGACACGCACTAGTTGCCAAGTGCCTCGAAAAGGCGTTTTAGTTCGTCATCGACCTCGGTTGGATCATCCAAAGTCCTGGCGATCTGCATTCTTAGTTGTTCTCCATATCGCTCGCGAAGCCGGTGTACCGCGACTTTAATAGCTCCTTCACGCATCTTAAGCCGCTCTGCGATCTCCTTGTACGACGCCTTCGATGTACCAACGAGAAAGACCTGGATTTCGTCAAACAATTCGCCCTTACCTGTTTGGTGGTAATGCTCTTTTACTTGCAGCAACGTCTGATTTAGCAACGCCATCGCCCAGGTTCGCTCAAAAATCTTCTCGGGCGTCATATCATCGCCGGGCGAAACCGAATATTTCTTGTCAGCTGTTTCAAAATCGAGCGAAAGAACGGGTTCTCCCCCGCCTCGTTTGAGCGCCTGCTCCGACCGCCATTCGTTGGTCATGAAACTCGTAAACGAAGTCAGCAGATATGTGCGGATACGGCCCCGATTTTCATCAGCATATGCAAGTCGATCCTTCTCCAACAGAAAAGCAAAAAAAGATTGCGTCAAATCTTCTGCAGCCGACCGTTCATGCCCTTTCCGGCGAGCAAATGCGTAAAGCGGATACCAGTAGGTTTCGCAAAGGTCATTCAGTGCGGCCCCGGCGTTTTCGTCATTTTCGCGAGTTGCTTTGATCACCATGCTCCACGATGTCGTCGCGAAAACTCGATCGGAGTGGACCGATGATTTGTTGAAATCGGAAGAGTTCATTGCTCTAATTGATCATTCAATCTGGTTAATGGCAACTCGTGAGACGTCTCGTTGGGAACGGCTCGAAGGCAAAGCAGCTATGAGTCTACTCCAGCGTTAACCGATGGCAAATC
>CAMYNE010000647.1 GCA_947259675.1 uncultured Pirellulaceae bacterium | reverse complement strand
CGATGACCAAAACCAAATCGCGCCACTTACGGCCAAAGCCAAAACAGCGATCGAAAATGCGATGCCGGTACTTTTCGCTTGCTTGTGAGTCAGGCGAATCACGGAAAACAAGGCTACGAATAACAGGCTAACCGATACTAACGGCAAAGAAATCCGTGGTCGTGTCGGCGGCGGTTCAATCGCCAACATTGCGGGAATGGTGGGATTCGTCAAAAAGTTTTTCCACTCCAAAACTGGATCGTCCCTGGTCAGCGTCCACGGCAAGCCACCTGCTTCGTCGGTCGCGACCGAGGGCACACTCTGAATGCGGTCATCGAAAAGCTGCCAGGTAAGCTTGACGTTTTCCGGCAGCTGTTCAATTGGATACACAAAAATTACACCCAACGTCGCCGACGACGCGTCCAAGTCCTCATCAGGATAAATGACTCCGGTCTTGCGAAGCGTGCGGCGGATGAAGTGGATTCGATCGAGCTTGCCAATGACCGTTTGACCGTCGATTTCGAGCGAGCTCTTGTTATTTAAGAATTCGCCCACTCTCGATTTTAGCTCGGCTTGTTGTGGCACCTCGATGGTTTGGCCAATGGAGACATCCAAATCGATCCAGCGTTGTAAATCGACTGGACGGGCGATGACTTCCA
Organism: uncultured Pirellulaceae bacterium; assembly: GCA_947259675.1. Lineage (GTDB taxonomy): Bacteria > Planctomycetota > Planctomycetia > Pirellulales > Pirellulaceae > Mariniblastus. The sequence goes on along the minus strand of CAMYNE010000647.1, from coordinate 2,672 downwards.
CCCGCACCTCAAACGGTTCGACATACAAAAACACAGACATGGGGGCATCATGCTGCCGGCGTAAGTTGCGATTGAGAAATTGAGAATACCACGGGTCATCCCAATCAAGATTCAAAGTTTCCTTGCTCGAAAGGTAACGGAAATCCATCACGGGCAACCCGCGATGGTAGGAAATGAATCCGTCGTTAGCGCGGGGAGGCTGAATCGAGATCGTTTGTGGCTTGCCGATCAAGTCATACTCAAGTTCGGCGTAGATGACGACGGGCCCATCCTCAGGTTGCCGTGCTAGCGGTTTGCCCGTTATTTCGTCCCGGATAATCCTCTTTCTGGCGACGAGTTTGAGAACTTTACCGGAGAGCGGTTGATCATCGCCGCAGATAACCAGGTCATTGGAAAAAAACTTCTCGATTCTCTCTTCAAATGTCTGCGGATTGTCGAGCTTGAGCTTCTGGTAGATTTCGTCCGGAAGGGAATTCTTAAAGGCGTCGATGTCTTCCGCGCCAATTTCGAGTTCCACCCGAATGGCATCGTCTTCCACAAAGACTTCAGCGATCGTGGAGGCCGACATCGCTTTGGTCACAACAATTGCATCCGCGTCGACGTTGACGTCCCCTATTGCAAAGGCAACAACGATCGTCGTAATTACACAACGCGAATTGATGAATTTGGCAAGCTTCCGATGGCGATAATCAGGCATTCCGTGGAGCAATTCTAGTATTCGCAATCCGATTCCCATAAACTGATGACTTGGCTCGAAACTAGTATGTATGGAAGCGATGACTGGCAGCATTATTGGAACGGTGTATTTGACCCTTCAGTTATTGGGGGTCGTAGCCGCGGTGCACGCTATATTGTTGACTCGCACCCCACAGGGTTCAATCGCGTGGGGCGTTGCCTTGATTTGTTTGCCGTTGATCAGCCTGCCGCTGTATCTGGTCTTTGGCCGAAGCAAGTTTAATGGGCTGGTCAATCTACGACGAGCCGACAACAATCGTCTGGAACAAATTTTTGATCATGTCGAAACGCATGCGGACGAATTTGTTGTTGATTTGGGCAGCAAATTCGGCGACGCGAGAGTGTTGAATGAGCTAACGCATCTTCCTTATTTGCGTGGCAACGATACTCGACTCCTGGTCGACGGCGAGGCGACCTTTGAAGCGATATTTTCTGCCATTGGTAGCGCCGAAAAATATGTGCTCGCAGAGTTTTTTATTGTGAAAGACGACGATTTGGGCCGGCAGTTCAAAGCGGTTCTCATCGCCGCGGCCAAACGGGGCTGCCAGGTTTATCTGCTGTTTGATGAAGTAGGTTCGAAGGACATTGGTCAAAGTTACGTCAATGAACTTCGCGGCGCCGGCGTGAACGTGTCGGGAGTAAAATCGACGCGAGGTTGGTTTAACCGATTTCAATTGAATTTCAGGAATCACAGAAAACTCGTGGTGGTTGACGGACAGTGCGCGTTGGTGGGCGGCTTGAATGTGGGTGACGAATATGTTCATAAATCCAGGCGACTGACTCCCTGGCGTGACACCCATATGGAAATTAAAGGACCCGCCGCCTTGGCAATTCAGCTGGCCTTTGTGGAGGACTGGCTGTGGGCGACACGCGAAATTCTCAAACTTGAGTGGAAACCCAAAGCTGCCGACAGTGCTGACAAGACGATCCTGGTCGTGCCCAGCGGGCCGGATGATGACGTTGAAACTTGTGGTTTGTTTTTTACGCACGCGATCAACACCGCGAAGTCACGGATCTGGATCGCCAGCCCCTATTTTGTTCCGGACGAAGGAATCGTTACGGCCTTGCAACTGGCCGCTATGCGTGGAGTGGATGTGCGGATCTTAATCCCCGGCCTGGCGGACAAATGGTACGTCAAGCAGGCTGCAATGGCGTACGTGCCGCAAGTCGCCGAATCCGGCGTCAAAATGTTCGAGTACGGTGATGGCTTTCTGCATCAAAAAGTCGTTCTCGTTGACGACCTGGTTTCGATTGTTGGCACCGCAAACTTTGATAACCGCTCATTTCGTTTGAACTTTGAAATCTCGATCGTGACCATCGACGAAACGTTCAATCGTCAAGTTGAACAGATGTTGAATGCCGATTTTGCCAAATCGCAACTTATCGATCTGTCAGAATTGGCTTCGCGAGGATTGTGGTTTCGAGTCACCAGCCGCGTAACCCGATTGTTCGCACCCATTTTGTAATTGACTAAACAGAATTAACTAACCGAACAAATTGTTCAAATAACCGCAGGTAATCATGGACCCAAAACATCTAGCTCTGCTACGCATCCACGACACTTGCGTAGGACTATCTGATGAAGAAATCGAGTCGATCGCCGAGAACGTCGAGTTTGTACAAGCCAAGGCTGGCGACGTCATACATTCCGAAGGAACGCCAATTGAAGCACTTTACCTGGTCCTGCAAGGTCGCCTCAGAATGTCGAATCTGATGTTGGATGGCACCCAACATACCATTCGTTATATCTCTTCCGGCGATCAATTTGGGGCATTGTTACTTGTGACCGAAGAGGAATCTCCAGTCAGTGTCGAAGTCGACGAAACAGGGTTGTTCGCTCGAATTCCTAAAGAGAATGCTGTGGAATTTGCTCAGCGCTTTCCAATTCTCAGACGCAATCTGCTACGAAAAGTCGGCTTGAGTGTTCGCGACACTTT
>CAMYNE010000646.1 GCA_947259675.1 uncultured Pirellulaceae bacterium | reverse complement strand
ACCTGTCACCATAGTCCGCCGATTTCCCGATAGAAAACCATTTTCAAGGAAAAACACAACGGTTTTGGTGACAGGTTATTTATTAGTCGCGGGACTAGAAATAAAGAAAAGCTAAGCTGACCTGTGTTTTGTGAAAGCAAACCCTCTTGAGTTTGCGCAGTCCAGATTGTTGAGGAAAAGATAATTGTTAAACTCAAATTCGTAAGGCGAATCGTTCAAACCAGGAGTTCAAATGAACTCTCCACGGCACATCAACCAACTTTCAACACCCGATGACAAAATCAGACTCTTTCGTTCCCTGTTTCGTGGGCGAGAAGACGTATATGCGCGGCGGTTCGAGAGTCGCAGGTCAGGCAAAACCGGTTATGCACCTGCATGCTCCAACGAATGGGTTACCGGTGTTTGTGAGAAGCCAAGAATCAAATGTACCCAATGTCAACACCGCCGTTTTCTTCCTGTCACCAATGATGTTGTTGCATCGCATTTGTCCGGACGTGATGCGAATGGACGCGATTTCGTCATGGGTGTCTATCCGATGTTCCTTGACGAGACTTGCCATTTTCTCGCAGCCGATTTCGACAAGAAACATTGGTGTGCTGATGTCGGTGCAGTCATGGAAACGTGCAACCAGTTGGGCTTGCCGGTCGCTGTCGAACGATCAAGAAGTGGCAACGGTGGCCATGTTTGGTTGTTTTTCGACGAATCGGTTCCGGCGTTTCTGGCCAGAAAACTCGGAGCCCACGTCCTGACCGAGACGATGGAACGACGTCCTGAAATTGGTTTGGATTCGTACGATCGTTTTTTTCCGAATCAGGATACGCTTCCACGTGGTGGTTTTGGAAACCTGATCGCCTTGCCACTTCAAAAACTGGCTCGTGGTGTTGGCAACAGTGTCTTTCTCGACGACTCGTTGGTTCCACATTCCGACCAGTGGGCATTTCTATCCAACATGCAGAAAATCAGCCGAGAAACTGTTGAGCAAATTGTTAATGATGCTGAACGCCGCGGTCGTGTTGTTGGCGTACGACTTGCGTTGCCAGAAATCGACGATCAGGAACCGTGGACTCTGCGACCGTCGCGACCGCGAAAAGATCCGCCGATTGTCGGCCCATTGCCAAAGCAGCTGGAATTTGTCTTGAGCGATGGCGTCTATATCCCCAAGCAAGACTTGCCGCCGGAATTGATTAATCGCCTCGTCCGACTGGCAGCATTTCAGAATCCGGAATTTTACAAAGCGCAGGCGATGCGACTTCCAACATACAACAAACCGCGCGTTGTTTCATGCGCCGAAGATTATCCGAAATTCGTGGGTTTACCGCGAGGATGTTTGCCAGACGCGATGCAGCTCATCTCCGATCTCAAGATCAATTGCAAAATTGATGACAAACGATTCACAGGTGAATCACTTGAAGTCGAATTCTCTGGTAAATTGCGTTCCGAACAGCTGACCGTTGCGAACGAATTGGCCAAACACGATATTGGGGTGTTGTCCGCGACGACGGCGTTTGGAAAAACTGTGATCTCGGCATGGCTGATTGCGCAGCGAGCTGTAAACACGCTGGTACTGGTACATCGCCGCCAACTGCTTGAGCAATGGATCGAGCGACTGTCGGAATTCCTCTCTTTGTCAAACGACTCAATTGGCCGCATTGGGGGCGGAAAGAAAAAGCCGACTGGCAAAGTCGATGTTGCAGTCATTCAAAGCCTTGTTCGAAAAGGCGTCGTGGACGACCGGATCGCGGATTACGGCTGCGTCATTGTTGACGAATGTCATCACTTGTCCGCATACAGTTTCGAACAGGTGATTCGCCGCGCAAAAGCAAAATATGTCACAGGGCTTTCCGCGACAATAACACGGAAAGATGGTCATCATCCAATCATCTTTATGCAGTGTGGGCCGGTTCGACATCACGTCGATCCAAAAACGCAATGCGTCATCCGCCCATTTGAACACACTGTACATGTTCGCTCGACATCTTTTGTTCGTGCTGGTGATGCGCAGGAAGACGCGCGCCGCGAATTTCATCAAACGTATGAGCAGCTTATCGCCGATGAATCTCGCAATCAACTCATATGTGATGATGTTATGCAAACCGTTAACGAAGGCCGCTGGCCGATCGTGCTGACGGAGCGAAATCAACATCTTGATACTCTTGCAAACATGTTGGATGAACGAGTGGGCAACTTGATTGTTCTTCGGGGAGGAATGGGCAAGCGGGAACTGACTGCAAAGATGGAACTGCTCACATCCATCACCGACGGACAACAACGAGTCTTGCTGGCAACCGGACGTTTTATTGGTGAGGGGTTTGACGACGAGCGGCTCGACACACTGTTTTTGACCTTGCCCGTCTCGTGGCGCGGAACAATTGCCCAATATGCAGGTCGGCTGCATCGACTACACGATCAGAAACGCGAAGTTCGCGTGTACGATTACGTTGACTTGAATGTACCCATGTTGGCCAAAATGTTTGACCGCCGCTGCAGCGGA
>CAMYNE010000645.1 GCA_947259675.1 uncultured Pirellulaceae bacterium | reverse complement strand
ATCAGCGGCTACAACATGGCCATTCCGCCATTAATATGCAACGTCGTGCCGGTGACATAGGCCGCTTCCTCGCTGGACAAATACAGCGCCGCTGCGGCAATTTCCGCCGAACGTCCCATCCGCCCCATGGGAACTTGTTCGAGGATCTTTGCTTTTTGTTCATCCGTGAGTTTCTCGGTCATGGCTGTCTCGATAAACCCGGGCGCAACGCAATTCACTGTAATTCCACGGCTAGCCACTTCAAAGGCCAATGATTTCGAAAGACCGACCAATCCCGCCTTTGACGCAGAATAGTTGGTCTGACCCGGATTCCCGGTCGCGCCAACAATCGACGTAATATTCACGATCCGCCCCCAACGCGACTTCATCATTCCTCTGATCACGCCTTTCGAAAGCATCATGGCTGACGTCAGGTTGACCTGAAGAACACTCGCCCACTCTTCGTCTGACATCCTCATGAAGAGATTGTCACGTGTGATACCGGCATTATTCACAAGGATATCGACCGCACCCATCGCGTCGATGGCTTTCTTTGGTAGTGCGGCCACATCTTCTACGTCATTCAGATTGCACGGTAGAACAAATGCGGCCTCCCCCAGTTCACCGGCAAGTGCTTCCAGCGGCTCAATTCTTGTTCCTGACAAACCGACATTTGCACCATTCTCGCAGAGCAGCCGGGCAATCGCAGCGCCGATCCCACCTGATGCACCCGTGACTAACGCTGCCTTGCCGGACAAGTCGAACATGGGGCTCACCTTTCGTCTAAGTTTTCCGAATTCATTAACCTAGCGCAGTCGTCGCCGACCTAACATCTTCTTTTTTACTAACCTGGATTCCAAGAGCGCCGCAGTTCTCCGCATATTTGGCAAAATTCGGGTTATGCAAATCGGTCGCCCAAACATCTAATTCATCTGACCGCTGTTCTTTTGAAATCTTTCCGAGTTCGGAATTGTTTATCAAAATCAATTTGATATTCATTCCGTATTTTACGGAGGTCGTGAAATCCGCCAAATACTGGGCAAATCCACCATCGCCGGCGACCGCAATAATCGGTCGGGTCCCGTTTGTTGCGGCCCACGCTCCCATTGCTGCCGGAAACGCAAAACCGATTGAGCCGAGATAGCCGGACATCAGGAAACTCTGGTTTTTGGGTTCAAAATACCTGCCAAACGAATAGGCATTGTTGCCGACATCAACACACATCACAGCGTTTTGGGGTGCAAGGTCATTCAACGCATCGAAAACTGCGATCGAGCTGATACCTTTTCCAAAATCTTCTTTCAGCCGCTTTGCTTTTTCTTTATGCCAGATTCGCCAGCGTTCAACGATTTCAATCCGTTGGTCGACCGTGTCCGTTTTTCCCTCCAATGCTTTCTGCAGCAGATCAACCGTGACGCTGATTTCGCCCCAAACGGGAACATCGATCGGATGAAACTTGCCAAGGGCGAGCGGATCAAAATCAACTTGAATAGTCGGCACTTTCGGGGCGATTCCCGTGTGGTTTGAAAAGGAAGCACCAAAAACGATGAGCAAATCGCTTTCGTTCATAAACCACGAAGCTATTGGAGTTCCGCTTCTGCCCAAAACTCCACAACCAAGCGGATGCGAATCGCTGATCAGCCCTTTGCCTTTAAACGTCGTTAACACAGGAGCATTCAAGGATTCGGCAAATTCCGTGATCGCTTCCATATCAAATCTCGCACCATGTCCAACAATTATAACGGGACGTTTTGATTTTCTGATTCTCTCAACTGCGGCATCCAAACTCTCTTTTGGCGGAGTAATTTTTAGCGGCGTTATGCGACCATTCGGAGTCTGCGGTTTTTCATCATCGGCCGGAAGTTTTTGAATTTCGTCCGGGAAAGTTAAATGCGAAACATCGCGTTTTAAAATCGCGTGTTTCATCGCCAACGTGGCTAATTCGGCGTGTTTGCTGCCGGCCTGAACCCGATGATTGAATTCCGCAACCGTTTGAAATGCACGAACGAGATCAACTTCCTGAAAATTCCCTGTGCCCACAACCTGTGTAGCTACCTGCCCCGTTAAAGCCAAAATCGGCGCGCGGTCAACTTTTGCATCCCAGAGTCCGGTGAACATATTTGTTGCTCCCGGCCCCGCAATCGCAAAACAAGCGGCTGGTTTTCCTGTCAGCTTACCGTAGGCCGATGCTGCAAACGCTCCGGCACCTTCATGACGAATCCCGATAAATTTGATTGTTCTTTTTTCCGCTTGTCGTCGAAGCGCATCCGCCAAACCAAGGTTTGAATGTCCGACCATTCCGAAAACCGTATCAATCCCCCAATTAACGAGTGTTTCGGCGATAACATCGGAAACCGTCGTTTCGTGTTCAGACTCGGCTTCAACGCCGACATAAATGCCGTCTGCACGAATATCGACTTCAAAGCTATCCAGGCGGTCACCAAAACCACCGGGTGATTCTCCGGTCGTCGGGTGAAAATCCCAACCGTGCCAAGGGCAACGCAAAAAGCCCTTTT
>CAMYNE010000644.1 GCA_947259675.1 uncultured Pirellulaceae bacterium | reverse complement strand
TTAAGCATTTAGGGCAATAATCCCCCATCGTCAAAAAAAATCTGATTTTTCCTAAGAACCGATTCGCTACGGCGAAGAATGCTTATGAAAGTTACCTAACGTGAGTCAAACAAAACAGAAGCGAACTCATTTCAATACCGAGGAGGAACAAATGTTCAAGAAAGCCGTCTATGTTGCCATTGGAGCCGTTTTACTGGTCGGAATCCTTTATGGAACCAACGCAGTTCCATATGCCAAAACGGCAATCAACCATGTTAAAACGACAGCCCAAGATGCTGTCCCGATCGAATTCCAGATCGAAGCTGCCAAAACGCAGCTTGCAAACATCGGCCCGGAAATCAACCAGATGGTGCATCAAATCGCCAAAGAAAAGGCCGAAATCAAGCGACTTTCCAAAGAGCTTGAAAGACAACAAGTCGTTCTCGAAAAGCGTTACGACGAAATGATGACATTGCGAGAGCATGTTGCCAGCGGCGAGGAAGTTTATGTCGCAACCAACAGCAAAGCCTACACAACTGAACGTGTAAAAGAAGATTTGCGTCACCGATTCTCGGTCTATCAAACCGCGGAACAAACCATCACGAAATCTGAGCAAATCCTCGAACTCCGTAAAGTTGCCTTGGAAAACGCTTTTGCAAAACTCGACGAGGCTCAAGCACAACAGCGGGAACTTGAAGTTCAAATCGAAAACTTGAATGCTCGTCAGCGAATGGTTGAAGTTGCCAAAACAGCCAGCGAATTCAATATCGACAACAGTGAATTGGCTAAGACTCGCCAGATGATTGACGAAATCAGCACGCGAATCGACACGGAAGAGGCAATGTTGAGCCTTGCTCCTCAATACCTCGGTGGTCAAATTCCAGTTGGCGACGACGTCCTGACTGACACTGACATCTTGCAAGAGATGGACGCATACTTCAGCGAAGTTGATGAAGACGACGTTGTATCGAAATAGTAAGAACCTGCTATTAGCCCTGGGGTTCGGACCGTCGCGGTTCGGGCCCCTTTTTTGGGTTTAACCAACGATCGAGCCTTGGTTCGTTGACAAAGTTGTATCACAAAGTTGTATCTTTGAGGCCGTGTGCGAATTGGAAGCATCGGCCTGGTTACTTTTGCCAATCAAAAAAGCACTCGATGAGAACTTGAACGCGAGGCGAAATAATGTCCAGCGCTTGGGCACGAACTTGGGGACGATTCACAGCGAGGGCCGGTTATCTCAACATGGCCAGTCGAGCCATTTCTGACGGCGATTTGCAGACCGCCGTTAACTACGCAATGCAGCTTCGTTTTGACACCAGCATAGCTGGGCGACGTCTGTTGCAAAAATTGGTCGAATCGTTGATCGCCAAGTCGCGCGAACAAATCGCGGCCGGACAATGTTCCCAAGCATGGCATTCGCTTTCCAGTGCATCTGAAATTGCGCTAGCACAAGATCGTGACCGAATTTCACGGGAGAAAAATGAGCTCGTTGAACTGACCATTGATAATGCCGAGTCGCTTTTGGTCGGCGGGAAAATCGCCCACACAATCAAGGTGATCAACGAACTCCACTCCCGTCACATTCTTGACTGGCGGGCGGACCGAATCCGCATCGCGGCTGAAAAAATTCGTGACGCAGAAGTGGAAGTTGCCAAAGGCGAATGCCGTACCGCAGTTCGGCTGCTCACGGAAGCCAAGCAGTTGCGTCCTGATTTATTGATAATCGACGCTCGCATCGCGACCTGCGAATCACGAGAATTGCAGATCAAGGAATTAACGGACCAATTACAACGTTCACTCATGAAAGCTGACTGGACCAGGGTTTCTCAAGTCTGCCGCCAACTCCTGATCATTACTCCTACGAACGATGTTGCGTTAAATGCCCAGCGTCGCTTGATTGATATTCGCAAAAAGAAAACAAACGCCGGGACTAAGAAAAAGACCAGTTATTCCAAATCCAGTCGGACCAATAACAACCGCTCCCCTCTCGGAACCACTTCCATTGATTCTGAGGAACAACGAATGAGCAACGACAAGACTCCGTCAATCCCGGTGAATGAGGCGTCATTCATGCTGTGGATTGATGGGGTCGGAGGTTACCTGGTTTGCCCAGCAACACTAAACACAATTGGACAAGCGGTTACCTATTCCAACGTTCAGATTCCGATCTTGGGAGACATTCAACGACGTCACTGTCGTATTGAAACGGTCGATCAAGATCACATGTTGCAACCTTTTGGAAATGTGTGCATCGACGGCAAGAAGATGTTGGAACCAACGCCCCTGAAGAATCACCAATTGATCGAGTTTGAAGGTGGAGTCAATCTGCGATATTCCAAGCCGCATCCGCTCAGTGGTTCAGCACGATTGGAATTTCAGAGCCGACATCGGACTCAGCCTTGGTCCGACAGCGTCTTGCTGGCAAGCGGACCCATTATTCTGGGTCCCAACCAGCGAAACCACGTCTTTTGTCCACGCTGGGTCAAGGATCTGGTTATCTTTCGACGAGAGGGTAACT
>CAMYNE010000643.1 GCA_947259675.1 uncultured Pirellulaceae bacterium | reverse complement strand
GAAGCCTTCGATCGCCTTGAAAATCGCCGCGTGCAACGCACGTTCGCTGCACTCAGTGATCGCCAGGTCTTCCCAACCAACTTTGCCTTTCGAACGTTTTGTGGAAACGATCAACAGATCGGAGTGATCTGCTTGGGCAAACCGAACGCCCCACGGAATGAGGTTCGCAGCGTCATTTTCCTTCGTTACGTAAACAGCAACAGTCATCAAAAATAACAGCGTTTATTTGGTGGCGGGGGGATTCTTAGTCTTAGTTACTCGTAATCTTACTCGTAATCTTAGTCGTAATCCTATCCCGGGCATTCGCTCAGTCCGAGTTGACACAGGGTCGAACCAGACTGACAAAAGGACTAAGACTAAGCCTAAGACCAAGACGTAGGCTATAATTCGTTGATGAAAGTCCTCACGTGCTTAACGGTTGAGACCAAGCGAAAACGAGAATCCTCGGAACCCGAAATCGTCTTGGGTGATTGTTCCTGTGCCGCCGTTAATCCATGTTTGCGCAACATACTCAACTTTCCAATAAACACTACGGTTTTCACCAAAGTAACGATGCGACTGAACACCCGTTCCAATGTCAAACTTTGCAATAAACTCGTCTGCTCCAATTCGGCTGACATCGCCGGAGGAACTGTTTTGGACACGTTGAGCTCGATTTCCAAATAACAGGGCACCACCAAATGCGCTGAAGATTTCCAGGCGCGTGTGACCAATGGGGCGAAAGTATTCAAATCCAACGTTGGGACCGTAGGCATCCATATCGGATGTTGCCGTAAGACGTCCGATCTCGGCTCCACCGGAATTAGTGAGAACGGAATTCATCTCTTGTGTAATACTCGCGTACTGAATACCGAAACTTCCGGTCAAACGCGAAATTTTAAATTTGAGTTCTTTGAAAAACGAAGCGCTAGCCAAATGAACTTCCAGACTGTGGTCGGCGTTTAGAGATTCACCGGCGTTGCTGGCCGTAAGGCGACTCCATTGGCTGGGGCCAAGCATCCATACGCTGGTCGTGCCCGAAATGGTGCCATTGCTGGTGAAAGAAGAGGTATTGGAATCCTGATCGAATTGGAAGTAATCCAATTTTACCCCGGGACCGAGTTTGGATTCAAAGCCCAGGCTCAAACTCCAGGCAAATTCATGATTAAAGTCGAACGGGGCAACGAATCCATTGGACGTAGCGATCGCCGAATTGCCTTGAAAATAGGGTTTGAGAGTCATCAGATCTACCGATCCGACGTAACGGCCTGTCGCCAGGATCTCACTCAAGGGCGGGTGTTGTTGTTTCTCGTAGCCATATTGTTGTCCGAAGTCGGGATGAGTCGGCGGTGCACGAAACGTCGCGGTGGGCGAGCGTTGTCCCAAGTCAGGTCGGAAGTTGGGAGAGACGATTGGGGAATTCGTGGTGGGTTGATGACTGTTGCCAAACTCAGGTTGGGAAGCAGGCTGTTCCATTTCCGGCCAGTTTTGGTGCGGGACGGCAATTGCCTCAACGGGCCAATTCGGTTTCGACAGGTCAGGGTCAACGTTGCCCGTCGATGGTGGGTTTGGAATTGGTGCGGGATATGTCGTTTCGGGAGTCGATGACTCTAGAGGATAAGCTGGTGTGTCCGGGAGTCGTATCGCGCTCGGTGGAAGTGGGATTTCTGCATTGGTGTCTTTATTTGATCGAACGGACATCGTCGGAGCCCGAGCCTTGTCGCCGCGAAGACTGTCGGCGTTCGAATTTACAATTTCCTCGTCTGGAATCTCGTCTGCTTTAATCCATGGATGGTTTTCTAAATTTCCATCCCAAGCTTGCCACGTTTGTTCGGTCTGGTACGAAAGTGGATTGTCAAGTGAAGCCGAACTACCCCAATGGTCTGGCGACATGTCCGAGTTTGGACTCTTTGATTGATCAAACTCGTCAGGAGTAGAAACCGACCAGGCGTCCGCGGGAGTGAATTCACTGTGCCCAGTCGATGGATATTGTTGTTGTGCCTGGGCAGCGGTCCAACAAATCACCAGACCTATGATCAGACAAGTGATAACTGCGAAGTTTGAGTATTTCATCACGTTTTAGCCCGCCGGGGGAACTCGCGAAAAGACGTATCGCTGGTAAAAATTCCGAGTCAGCTTTGTATCCGCGCAAACAGGAGGAATCGATATATTCAGAAGAATCGGATCAATCTCACGTGACAGGTATGAATTTAGTTACGACCGGTCTCGCCTACGTAAACGGAGCAATCTGCCTAATCCGCAAGACTTGACAATTGCCAACCGGGCGTTTTGTGCAGGTGGCCTGTTGGCCTATAAGAGGGAAATGAGCAAACAACTGTATCGGACGGATAGGCAACAGCTAGCAAAGTGGACACGTTCAAATTTGGTTCGAATCCGTTTGCGTCATCTTGAATCGAACGGAGCGAACCATGTTAGTGCCGTTGCATGCAGACTTTGTTTCAAAAGCGTCCGGATTGACTCACGACGTGATCGGATCATGAAGTTATTCTTGACTCAATC
>CAMYNE010000642.1 GCA_947259675.1 uncultured Pirellulaceae bacterium | reverse complement strand
CGACTTGGCGCGGTTTTCGTGTGCGCATGACTTGGTTGGTGCGACCGGATCCTGGCGCAATCCCAAGCGTAAATCGTGCGATAGCGTAGCACGCGGCAGAAAAAACGAGTACTGATTTTCGATCAGAGGCTTAGAAATATGAGATCGAAGTAACGTTTTTGTAACCCTTGCGAGTCGTGAGGGTCGTAATGCCTGGAGAATGAGGGTTGCACAAACCCGATCCGCGTTTTTGAGACTCCGATGTGCAACAGTTCCTGTTCTATCAACGAATAACGTAGCCCTCGCAGATTGAGTCCGACCCCGGATTCGGGCAAATCAGTCACAAGAAAAGGTGGCAATTTGTCACCGCCTAGGTCAAACGTTCGAATGACCAGCGGCAGATCGCCAAGACCTTTCGCCATCTTGGCATACATTTCTGTCTGAGCTTCCAGGCTTGGTCGTTTATGCGATTCCAGATAGAGAAACTCCGTGCGAAACAATCCGACTCCGCCGAGATTGTGTTCGCCAACGCAAGCGAATTCTTCCGGGCGACCCACGTTGGCAAGAAGCGTGATCTCGACTCCATCTCGCGTAACACAGGGCAGATTTACGCTGTCGCCAACCGATTTGGCCCGTTTTTCATACGCGCGTTTTCGTTTTTCGAAGTTGTATGTTTCGGTAGGTTCCGGTTCGACGATGACGGCGCCGGATTCACCGTCCACTAGCAGTTGCATGCCGGATTTAATTCGCAACGTGACTTTTCTAATCCCGGAGACTGCGGGAATCTTCATTGATTGTGCGACGATAGCCGTATGACTGAATTCCCCGCCCTGTTCAGAGACGATCGCCACGACACCTGAGTTGAAAAGCTCGACTGCTTCGGAGGGCAAGAGTTCATCAGCCACAACAATCGAACCGGGTGGCAGAGGTGCCTGTTTCCACAAAGGATAACCTGACAGATGCCACTTCATCCGGCGACCAACGTCGCGAACGTCCTGTTCCCGCTGTCGGAAGTATTCGCTGTCCAGTAGCTGGAATCGTTTAACCCAATCGCGAATCACCGATTCAAGCGCCGTTTCCACGTTGACAAATTCAGCTCCGATATGGTCCTTGACCAACGTTGCGATTTCATTTGCCATTGCCGAATGAACGGACAAAATCGCGATCGACGGATGGGACTGACTGGTCCCACTTTTTGCGTCTTCCTCAATCTGCTGAAGCTCCCTGCTTGAGTGCTCTAAGGCGTCGTCGATTCGCTCCCATTCCAGTTCCACTTCCGATTGCTTGATCGTACGGTCGGGCAGTTCAAGTTTGCGTTCAATATCGACTTCGTAAACGACGGCGACACCCTTCGCGTAACCAGGTGATATGGTTCGTCCGTTCAAAAGCACTGTTTGACTCCTTTTTGCTTTTACGTTTAGGCGGCTTTCGGGCGAGTACACTGATTAGATCGCCACCGCCGTTTTCCGCGGTCTGTAAAAATTGAACGGAGGCGGCAACAACTCCGCCCATCCGATTGGCAAGCGCAAGAAGATTCGCTCAAAGAGAAACCAGGCAGTCCTTGCCCGCAATGGCGCCGACGAAACGATACCGCGCGGTTCCATTTCTATACTGCAACTCATACAGGGCGACACTTGTGACCCGTCTACCTGGGCGTGGTTCAGTCCCATTCAGTAATCGCAACGCATTTTCACAAACCAAAAAGACCACATCTACCGCGAGATGAATTGGACGGCAATCACTCGTTTCCAGGTGACCGTCACAGGGTCCACCAATAAATTCAATTTTGTAGCTGTTGCTAAGCATTTGAAGAGTCCTTTTCTTTTGCTATGAGTTGCAAAGGGCGATTCGAACAGTAATTCGGGGTTCAGATTTCGTTATTTTGGCCCGGAATGTTACACGGCGTTTGTCGCGTAGGCAATTAGCTTACCGATTGCACGTAGTCAAAGGTCCTGTTTGGTAATGTTTGATTGGATTTAACTCTGCTGGTTATCGTCCAGTTGATAGACGCCGTTCCGTTGAACAAGCGACAACTTATATTCGGCCAGAACACTGGGTTTTTGATTCGTCATTGAATCAAGGACTGCTTGCATACTCGCTGCATATACAAACCGTTCATCGGGACTGCTTGAGTCCAACACGACAAGCCTTAGACATTCGCTCTCATTGCCGTTGTCATTGCTCAACTGATTTCTCAAATATCCTTCAACGAGCGGATAAGGCCTTAACGCTAAATCCCCGTTTGCTCGAAACTCGTCGTAAGGGCCTTTGTCTGAGAATCCATATATGGCAACGCACCTCGAATCTGGGTCACCTAACAAAACAGTCGGTCCCATTTTTTCGGTGTCTATTAACAAGACATAACGTGGCGTCGCGACAGCGATATTATTGCTGGTCATGGTTTGCACTTCGAATTGAGCTTGATAAGGTTTTGATTCAAACCACTCGCGAACGACGTTACGCTGAATGACCGCAAATGCCGGTTGTTCAAACGTTATCATTTTCGTCATACAGCATCCCAACT
>CAMYNE010000641.1 GCA_947259675.1 uncultured Pirellulaceae bacterium | reverse complement strand
TTTGCGGTTCATTCGGATGGATTTTCATGAACGTCTCTAACAACCAGAACTTACAACCTTGGGGATTTCATCCAGTTCCGTGGGCTCCGGAGAGAGGAACTCAACCATTCCCAGAATTGCACCGGACTTGCTAATCGGATCTTCAGTCTCTCCAATCCACGCATTCGACCGTTCAACACCCCGACTCTCAATGATCCGCAAAGAAACTGCTAGATAACCTACACGTCGTCTGTAATAGTTCGGCATGTAAAGAAATGTAACTTGACCACAGACTAGCTGCAACTTCGCGGCCAAACACGCGGGAAATGAAGAATCGGAACCGGGGCGCGAAATGCAATAACAACGAATTTGAAAGGGCGAGCAGCTATAATGGACTTTGTAATTGGAAAGATTAACGAACGACTGTAAAATACAGTTATGGATCAATTCGCCTTTATTGGGTGTATTAGATGATTACGAAAACGAACCAACCAACTTGCAATGCCGAGCAATTATTTGCGATGCCGAATGACGGAAATCGGTATGAACTTGTCAAAGGAGTCTTAAAGATGATGTCTCCGGCGGGCAGTGAACATGGCTGGATTGCGGGGCGAATTTTTAATCGATTAGCAACTCACGTCGAAAACTCCGATCTCGGCAGAGCGTATGCTGCGGAAACGGGTTTCAAAATTGCGAGTTCCCCCGACACGGTGCGAGCCCCTGATGCATGTTTTGTGAGTCATGAACGACTTGCGATGGTTGAAGCCACGCAATCCTATTTACCACTGGCACCCGACCTCGTTGTCGAAGTCGTTTCACCCAACGATACTTCTTCAGAAGTCGAGGCTAAAGCCGAAGAATGGCTGGAAGCGGGAACGGATATGGTACTTGTTGCAGACCAGTCCAACCAAACGATTCGTGTTTATCAAGATGGTTCCAAGATTCTTTTACTCCGGGCTGGTGACACATTCGAAGCAGGCAAGGTCTGCGGCAATTGGACGTTAAGCGTGAACGACGCTTTTGAGATCAAGGAATAACTGAACTCTCTCGCCAGTAATCGGATCAGAATTCGTTGTGCCATAGTTGCATTCAGCCTGCGAGAGCACCCCGAGCCGACTCCCAACGCAACTTTCTGGATCAACAAATGGGTGATTCTTCAATAAAGCGCTCGACCGGTTCCAACAATTCGGCTTCCAGTTATTAATGGTTGCACCGTTGGATGCCCAAGCCCGCATCTGCGAACCCTACGTCGGCGTCCACGCCCCCGTCGTAAAGGATTCAAAAACCAATAAAAGTGAAATCCTGAGCTTTCACGTCGGAGATGTTGAACGATGAAGTGGCAAAGCAATAAAAACTCGTATTGGTCAGCTTTACGAATAATGTTCAAATATTAGGTAACACAGCTGACGTTCGGTCATGTTGGCCATCAAATGTTGTGAGGAGCTATCTTAAACTCAAGCAATTTCACGGTCGAATCAATTCAGTCAAGGATGCTGAGATGGCAAAAAATCAAAGAGAACGGAAACTCGCAAAAAAGAAAAAACGTGAACTCCGCCGCCGCAAAGAAAAAGTAAAGTCGCGATCAGTTCGGATTGTTGAGCCATCCGCTAAGGTCTCGAGGATGCTGGACGAAGCATACGAGTTGATTGACCTTGGCGATTTCGATGAAGCTGAATGGACCATCAATCGCCTGGTCAAACGACATTCGCAAATTCCGGCGGTCATTGAAGCGCAGCTGTACTTGTACCAAACGAATGATAACCTTGAGCAATGCTGCTTGGCCGCCAAACAGCTGATGAAGTTGACACCGAATGATCCTGATTCGGTCATCATGTATGCGCAGTCATCGCTGTTTTGCGCTCGGGCATCTATCGCACTTCTCAATTACCGAAAGTTCCTGAAACGCTGGCCAGACCACGAAAATTCGACGAAGGCTCGCGCTGCAATTGGGATCTGCCAGCCCGAATGTTTGTCGCGGATTGATCGCTCGCGCCGATCGGGTTTTACAGATCTGACATTCGACAACGGCGGACTCGAACTATTTGCCAGGCACGAAGAATCTCTGGAGCAACTACAGGCGGGGAACTTTGAAGTTGCGATCACATTATGCCTTGACGTTTTGAAGATTGATCGCGCGTTTATCGACAACATGAAGGATACGCCGGATTTGGCGGCATTGTTGCAAGCCGTGTTGACTCTGGCAGACCATCTCGAGCTGCGCGTTGTAGCCGAAGGTATTGAAGACATCGAGCAGCTCCAGGTACTGCGAGCGTTGGGCTGCGAATACGGCCAAGGCTATCTGTTCGCCAAGCCGATGTCTTCCGAAGACGTCGTACGCTATCTCGGCTCGACGCTCAGCATGATGCCGAGCGAATCTGAAGTACTGACACCCGCAGATGAAGCAAATCATATCTTCAAAAATGACTTTAAAGTGCCTTTTGTGTGCGGATCCACCAACCTGGGTGAAGCCCTGCGCCGCATCGGCGAAGGCGCAGCCATGATGCGCACCAAGGGTGAGGCCGGCA
>CAMYNE010000640.1 GCA_947259675.1 uncultured Pirellulaceae bacterium | reverse complement strand
AATTGGAGCCGAATGTTAACCGATGGGAGACCGAATTATTCCGGCGGAGGGGGTGCAGGCCGTGATCGAGTTGCACGCGGCAAAGCGGCATCGTTTCTGAAAGAACATTGGGAAGAGCTACAGATTTCGGTCTTCGAATCGGATGGTCGAACCGCCATCGACTTGGCTAAGCCGATACAACTCCTTGAAATCAACATTCCAGAGGATTTGTACTCCAAAATGACCGAAGCAGCGGTCGACGATGCAGCCGGCTTTTCTCGCTTTGAAGATCTCAAAAAGGAACCATTTTATCGGCTGACAATTGGAACAACCCGTTAACTTGAGAGGCCCGAGGTTGGCTGAGAATAAAAACTGGTTCCGTAAGCACTTGCGATTTCGATTCGGAATGTCAACTTTTTTATTGACCGTGACCGCAATTGCAGTGTGGATTCTGTTTTATCAGTCACGACTTGAGGAACCCGAACTTCGACAAAGTTTGAAGAACTTGAAATTGGCAGCACGTGACTTGTTTGTCACCGACGAAAACCAATTTGCGGCTGTTAAAAAACACGTATACGGCAATGATCATTATTGGCGTGTTTATTTGCCCGACACGCCGGATGCTCAATACCGACTTCGGGTCGCCAACGATGATATTCCCGATCGGTCCCGTAAAGAAGAAGTAGATTTGCCGGAATCAATATTATTCGAGGTTGAATTGGAGCCGGGGCGCCATGAAATTGGCGTGACTATTCCGTATGACCGGAAATTGCGTTCAAGGGGTGCCGTTATGGACGTCCGGCTTTTGTTAGATGGCGTCGAGATAAAAAATGTTTCGGTTCCCGGTTTCATCACCCTGTTTTTTGGCTCCCCGATTAGCGACGTTACACATTCTGTCCAACAATCAACTACGGAACCACTGGTATTAACGCGAAGTTTCGACCGGCGTTCAACTGGGAAGCGGCGCCGTGGATTCATGATGTGGATCGAAAGTGTCAATCCTAAACGTCATTAGAAAATCCCGGCAAACTGGATCAGTCCGGACGCAGCTCATTAATCGAGATAAATGACCTGCGTCCGGTATTCTCCGTGATCTCATCCAAGTCATATCTTAACGGGCACCAAGTCAGAGTTAATGACAGTTAACTCATACGATATCTGGGGACTCCAAAAACCCACCGTTTTTAGGCGCGGGCCTGGAGTAGTTGACTCGCGGCTGGCGGTAGTCATTGCATTTTCGGCGCGATTTGCGCAGAGTGATATTCCGACTTTGATCACTCGAACTGCGATGCGGACGAAAATGAGCGTCGTTACTGCCATGAATAAGAGCAAGAGACAATTCAGCCTCCGTGCGACCTTCATATTGATTGCGGTAAGCGCTGTTTGGGTCTGGATCTTTAGGGAAATGACGCCTTTCGAAATGGCCGTTGTCGCCGGGATCGCGGTTACCGCGGGACTCCTAGGCCACATCGTGTATACCTATTTGCTCTCCAGCCGGGTGACCGTAATAGCCACCGTATTGTTGGTTTACAACGCGCTCCTCGGAGCACAATTGCTGCTTGAACCAGGCTCGGGGACTCCAACGATAAGGCGGCTGGCGTTTCTTTTCGACATCTTGGTTCTGCCGTTGGAGATGATGAAGTATGCGACTGCGCCGCGAGACATCATGTTCTGGCTGGTAATGGTATTGGGAACGTTGATATTTACACCCGCCCATGCGATCCGCCCCAGTCTGCCCTCGGCGATTATCACAGGATTGGGAATCGCCATCTGGTATGGCGTTTCGATCATGATGATGGCTTACGGTGGATGATCGCCTGAGGTCAGCGGCGATTGCGAACAACGGATAATTGACCAATTGGGATCGCGTCACTCAGAACTGTTGGCGTCCAATCAAACCACCGTTTGCGCGGCTGCGTTTCCTTGTCGATCCTTGTCTCGAACCAGTCGTCGGTATGGGGTGCCGGTGGTTTCGGAAACGACCTGTACAACCAACCAGATTTGAGCATAATCGGATTCGTCGAACTGATCGGGTTTTAGGAATCCGTAACGCCGGGAAAGCGCATGTGCCATTCGAGTTTCTATGGCTTGCGCGTAACCGCAGTATGCCAACCTCGCAGGCCAACTGAATCGACTGGAAAGCATCATTACAACAAGCCAAGAAAGACGATCATCTCCCGTCGTTCTGACCGAATGCTGGCAGACTTCCGGTCGGCATCCCTCAATCCAACGCCCGAAACATCAAAATATCGGCGATTGCTATTGTCCTGTATTTCGGATTGGCAAACAATTCTCGCTGCGGAATCGGATTGCCGCAAGCAAATGCTCCGGCATTTCAATCACCCGATATATCAATTGAGTTTGAGAAGGATGCAACCTATGAGGCAGTTGTTTGTCAGTCGTGCGGCGATCGTCGCCTGGTTCGCTGTGATAACAAGCGGAATCACCAGTGTTTGTGGTCAGCCCCCGGCGACTGACAATGAGTTGAATCGATTTAGAGGTCATTGGCGCATTACTGAACTGGT
>CAMYNE010000639.1 GCA_947259675.1 uncultured Pirellulaceae bacterium | reverse complement strand
CCTCGGCTCGCCGGTCGAACACGATCGTACCGTCCTTGATGACGATCAACGGTCTTCGCAAAACAGAAATGTCATCGAGCGGGTTGCCATCGACAACGACGAGATCGGCCAAATAGTTGGGCGACAATGAATCAGTGTTTTTGTAAATTCAGTCAACGGTCGTTTTTGCTTCTTTTGCCAGGAGGTTGGCCAGCCAGTAAAAACCTGCCAACACAACGAATCCGATTCCGATGCTAATATACCAAAACAACTCTTTGTCGACTTCGTAGATAATTCCGCCCAACGTTGGCGAAATTACTGCCGCCAGCGAATAAGTCATCGTGTACCAACCCATATACATCGCCCTGTCGCCCCGTTCACTACGCTGACCGACCCATCCCGAGCAAACCGGCATCGAGAACATCTCGCCGACGGTCAAAATCACCATCGTAAAAATGCAGAACCAGATCGCCGAATTGAAAGGCATGATTCCGAAGCCAAGACAGGAAAGAAAACAACCCCAGCCGATCACCTTGATTGGATTCCATCGCTTCACATGATCGATCAAAACCATTTCAAACAAGACAATCATCACCGTGTTAATCGCGTATAGTTTTCCGATCCCGGGTTTGTTCAAGCCAAAATGGTCTCTCATGTACAACGGATACATTCCGTGGAATTGAAAGAAAACAATCATCGTCGCCAACAACAGCCCAAGCAAAATCAGAAATTTGGTGTCCTTCAAGGGCGACGTCTTTTTCTCGGCCACATTTTTTTCGACAGCCAGTTTTTGGTCGCTCGTCATTGTTTTGGAATAACGTTTCAGACCGAAAAAGTAAATCAGGATCACCGCTCCCGCCAGGGTCGTTAGCGCGTCGCCAAAAAAGATCCAGTAATAATCAATCTCGGCGAGGTATCCACCGACAAAGGGTCCGAATGAGATTCCCAGGTTGGCCGCCATTCGTTGCAGCGCGTAAGCCTTCGGTTGAAGCTCTCTGGCAGTGAATTGAGCGATCGCTGTCGAGTTGGGAGGGCGTACAGCTTCAAAGAAAAAACTCAGCACGAAAATCGACCCGGCGATCCCCTGCCACGACTGAAATGCCGGGATAGCAAGAAACATTGGAACGGATGCCACCAGCATCAGAATCTGCAACCGGACCGCGCCCACCCAATTGGTAAGACGACCACCGGCGTAGTTTCCAGCAATCGCCCCAATCCCGTAAACGCTCATCATCCTCCCTGCGCCCGCCTCACCGAAACCCATTTCTTCGGTCAGGTAAAGCGTAAGAAACGCGAGAACCATGGCTCCGCAACGATTAATGAATATCGCAAACGACAGCAACCAGACCTCTCTGGGTAATCCCGTATAGGCTTGTCGATATTTGTTCCAAATCAAGTCAACCATGAAACGAATCCGAAATAAATATCCTGTCGAGTTCCGTGTGACGTAGTTGGATTTCCGAGAATTGCGGGCAAGAGTCTTAGCTGGATTCGTGAAATTCAGGATTTTGTATGGTCGGAGCTGGATTCGTAAAAATTCAGCTCTTCTCTGTCCGTTTCAATCGGGATGACGCCGTCGCTCTGCCAAAAGTTCGCCAAAACAATATTTATCTTTGTGAAAACTTGGACTTGTTTTGTAGTGTGATATTCAGCTATTTAAAGGCTCAATTTTCAGTTTGACGTATTAAAAAGGAACGATGGTGAATCAAATTCTAGCGCTAAGTATGATTATTGTGTTGGCGATCACGAACTTCACAATGGCACAATCAAACACAAACAACATTGCAGATAATAACGCGGCGCAGCCGGCCATCCAAACTCGGCAAACGCCCCAAAAAAATAAGGTGCCGATCGTCCAGGCAAATCGCCGGTCCATTTCGCTGAATTTTCGACTAGCCGATTGGCAGAAAATTCAATCGAAAGAGATGGGGCAAGCTCAAGAAATCATGGAAACCTTGCAAAGTATCGGTTGCGAGGTTACCGGCGAGCAGCAGGACGGGATTTTGAACATTAGCTATCGATGCGTCGATTGGAAGGCAATGAAGCTGGACACCGAGCAACAGGTCGTCGAATGGCAAACATGGTTGACCAACAAAGGAATCGATTCGGTTGTTTTGAATCCTTCGCCCAAGACTGCCTTGCCAACTGTCAGCTTTCGGATGACGAATGGTCGATCAGCCCATATTCATGATCTTGCTCAAGCTCAAGCGCTCGAAGAGACGTTTAAGATGCTGGGCTGTAAAGTTTCAACCCACGCCCATAATGGGCATGTCGATCTATCTGTGCAATGCAAGGAATGGTTAACCATTGGACTTACGTCCGAGCCATCGGCTCATTCCTGGCAAGACTGGTTGAAGAAGAACGGTTTCGAAACCAGGCACACGCATGTTAAGTAATGCGGAATGCGGAATGCGGAGTGCGGAATTACTTCCCTGTCTACCGTGCGAGACATTGGTCACTGGCCATTGCTCATTTGTCATTTGACATTTGACATTTGACATTTGACATTTGACATTTGACATTTG
>CAMYNE010000638.1 GCA_947259675.1 uncultured Pirellulaceae bacterium | reverse complement strand
TAATTCGACTTGCAAACTGTTTTTGCGTTGCTTCCAGAAAAGCGGCTGCGGTTCCGGCAATTACAACATTTGCTCGTTGCCGGCCTACGACGTGTGAGAAATGCGGCTAGTCGTCGTCGTTTTTCAAAAATGGTCACAATGACCGCTATTTTGAGGAGTGAAGTCGAGCTCCTTCAACCGCCAGAAATTCGGAAGAAATGTTCGAATTATTTATTTGCAGGTGTTGCGGAATTGGTAGCTGAATTCGTGAGAATTCAGTCGTGTTTTGTATCGCAGCTGGATTCGTGAGAATTCCCACGTCTCTGGATTTGCTTTTTGGCGGACCGCGTTGTGTAATGATGATCAAGATTCGGCACACAACCTGGTCAATATAGAGCAATGAAAACCCGAATTGTCATAGGCCTTGGTCTGCTCATTTCGACGATGCTTTCTGTTGAGGATATCAGACCGGCGACGGCACAAAATGCGCAGCCAAACATCATCCTGATTAATCTCGATGATGCTGATGCGCAAATGCTGTCGGATAACATGCTTGATCTTTACTACCCGGCAATCCGTGATTTGGCCCAGGGGGCGATTCGTTTCACTAACGCTCATGCGACAACGCCCTTTTGTGCGCCGTCACGGGCGGCATTGATGCGGGGTCAGTATGCGTTCAACACGGGGATCAAGCTTAGTCAGCCCTCATTGTTCACAGCGAACGGGTTCGCCGGAAGCTATACAGAATTCCTGGCGCGGAATTATCACCATGATTCGCTCGGTGTCTGGATGAAGAATGCTGGATATAGGACCATCCACATTGGAAAATATCACCACGCGAATTTCGACTTTCAAGTCGCACCTGGATGGGACGATTTCGTGGTAAACGCTGGAGCCCGGTATTACTGCACGACTAGATTCACGAATAAAGACGATCCCAACGGCGTGCGATATAACACCGGTCCGGACAATTATATCGTCGATATCGATGCGGCTGACGCGGTTTACTTTCTGAATCAGCATTTGACGAGCAATCCAAGTACGCCTTTTTTTCTATACCTGGCACCGCTTGTTCCGCACCGTCCGGTGAGTAGTGTCCCTGTCACCGGAATGGTCAAACACGTGTATGCCGATTATCCCGTCCCTCCGTTTCCAATGCCGCCGAACTTTGATGAAGCCGACATGTCCGATAAGCCGTTTCATCTTCAAGGGCTCCCGCGGCTCACCACGAAGCAACTTGACGAATTGATCACTGAATTTGAAAGTCGGGCTCGGGCAATGAAGTCGGTAGATGACATGATTGCCACCATCACCGGTGCGCTACCGCAGCACGTTTTGGACAACACCTGGATATTTCTTACCAGCGACAATGGATATTTACTTGGCCAGCATCGTTTGCGAGCCAAACTAAATCCCTACGATGCATCAACACGAGTTCCGTTAATCGTCAAAGGCCCCGGGACGACCACGATTCAGGCTGATCATCTTTTGGCGCATATTGACATTTGTCCAACGATCCTGGAACTCGCGGGTGCGCCAATTCCCGCGACGGTGGATGCCAAATCTTTTAAACCTTTGCTTGAAAATCCGCAAGCGTTTGACGAATCGGATTGGCAAACCGAAATCATGATCGAAAATTGGACAACGAAGGTTTCCTTCGGAGTCTACATTGATATGGTTTATACGGGATTGAGAATGTACGATTCCGTTTTTGTTAATTGGTCCAACGGCGAAAACGAATATTACGATTTGATCTCCGATCCATTTCAATTAGACAACTCGTTTCTATTTCTTGACCCCGTGGTCCAGGACGACTTGACGTCGCGGCTTGGCACCTTTCGCACGCAGTTTGTGGATCCAATCACCACGATTACGTCGCCCGGACTTGCCTTGATGCTGCCTCGTGAATTTGATCTGGAAGGATTCTGTGAAGATGACCGGGGCATCGACGACGTGTTGACCACGATTCAAAGTTCAGCCACCGGACGATATTGGAACGGTTCTGCCTGGCAAAACGAGCTGGTCGAGTTTGCTTTCGACCCGCTTGCGCCATCCCAACTTGTCACTCAGTGGCGACAACCGCAGACCATCGATACCGATACCAATGACGGACTCGATGTCTTGATCGTGAACGCGCGAAGCAAAGATGTCGATGGTCAGAGTGCCCTATTGCCCGTTTCAACGACTTTGTTGATTGACAGTAGAAATCCGGATGCGACGTACGCACCAGGGTTAGTAGATGGCACCCAATTCGTTATCGGGAAAGTCAATCTTTCCGGATTCTACCGAGACAACTTCAATGTTGAGCGGGTTGAGATCGTGATCATCGATTTGACAACGTCCGAATATTGGAATGGAATTTCATTCCAACCCGATTGGACCGCCGTGCAAGCTGATCTCATCCCGACGCACACCGGACAATTTGAAGTCTACGATCTCCCAACGAGCGTTGTGCCGAGGCCTCAAGGCTCGTGGTCGATTCAGCCGAATCTACCAGCTGGAATCTTTGAATGCCAACTTCAGCCGTTCG
>CAMYNE010000637.1 GCA_947259675.1 uncultured Pirellulaceae bacterium | reverse complement strand
TACCAACCACGGAAAAAAACGGAATACACGGAAGTGTCTGAATGAATTCTGTGTGTTAGTGTATTCCGTGGTTAGCAATATCGTCCCTTCGGTTGAGTGGCTGATTTTGACCGCGTTCATTTTCGGACGGCGCTACGGATGGGATCAATCTCCAACAAAAACAGGCTGAGACCATGAGTTGCAGCGACCAAAGCACCATCACGACCGTGAACGGCCAAGTCGACGACCGGGGCGGTTGGTAAAGTACTGCATAGCGATTCCCAATTTTTGCCTGCGTTGGTTGATGCGTAAACGCCAAGATCGGTGCCGACAAAAAGAAGGTCTTTCGTTTTAGGGTCTTCCGCCAAAGCGTTCACGGATTCGTGCGGCAAGTTACCTGCGATGGAGTCCCAGCTTTCGCCGAAATCGGTCGTCACAAAAACGTACGACGCAGAATCATTGTCGGACTTGCCGGATAGTACGACGTAAACACGGTCGACATCATGTGTTGAAAGGGCGGCGTCGCGAATGGTTTTTTTCGGCAGGCCTTCACCAGCCGGTTTCCAGCTCTGGCCGCCGTCTGACGTCAAGTGAACTTGCCCGCGGCCTCCAGCGGCCACTAATCGCTGCGGATCAAGCGGTGATTCCGCAAGCGCGAGCAATCCGCCATGTCCGAAGTCGGGACTGATCGCTTGCCAACTCTCTCCGCGATTGTCGGATCGCATCACGCGCTGAGCAGCGCAATACAATACTGTTTCGCCCGCGTGCTCAGATGCGAAAAACGGCGTATCCCAAGCGAATCGGAGTTTGGATTCGTCTGGCTTTGCACGTGGCCTGATACGTTTCTTCCGTCTTAACTCGCCCAGCCGCCCTTGTTTCAAATCGCCTTGCTGCTGAGCATAATAGACGATCGTCGGATCGTTTGGATCGGGGAAAGTTGCAAACCCATCGCCACCCGACCACGGGTCGAGGAAGACTTGCTGCCACTGATCGTCGACTCCCGTTTCAAAGCGAGCCGACGCGGGACCGACGAACGACGCGTTGTCCTGAGTTCCACCCCATATCTGAAACGGATTCTGATTGTCGAGATGAATTCGATAGAACTCGGCAATCGGCAAGTTATTCAGGTGCAGCCATGTTTGAGCGCGATCCCACGAGATGTATAGACCGCCATCGTTGCCAAGCATTATTCGCTCGGGATGTTCCGGATCAATCCAGATATCGTGAACGTCCAGGTGCATTCCGATTCCCCGATGAGGATGCAATCGAAACACGGTTTCCGGACTGTTGTTGATTGCAAAGCCTCCTTCCCCAGTAAACGTCTTGCCACCGTCATGTGAAATAATCAAACGCAGGCCACCAACATAGACTAGATCGGCATCGTCGGGCGCGACTCGGACATCGCAAAAGTCCCAGCCAACGTAAGTCGGCACGTAATCGGTATGGGTACGCTTCCAGCTTTCACCAAAATCCTCCGTGCGAAACAAAATTGACGCATGTCTGCGCCGGGCAAGATTCGGCGAAGAGCGATCCGCCATCAAAGCGTAAACAACGCCCGGCTGAGAAGCCGACGCATCGATGGCGATTCGATCTACTTGTTGGTCCAACAAACCGCCAGCTAGTCGTTTCCAGTTTTCACCATGGTCGTCGCTAAGGAACACACTACTGTTTTCTTTACCACCACGACTCCACGAGGCAGCGTAGAGCCGACTTGGATCGCTCGGATCGAGCACGAGATCGACAAAGGCGACGCGATCGCCGTCAAACAGAACTCGGCGAAACGTCTTGCCTCCGTCTGTCGTTTTATAAATGCCCCGTTCACCGCCGGAATTTCTCCGTCCCATCGCAGCAATGTAAACCGTGCCCTTGTCATGCGGATCAATGACAACTTTGCCGATGTGAGCGCTTTCGTGAAGGCCCATGTTGGTCCAGGTTTCTCCTGCGTCAGTGGATTTGAAAACACCTGTCCCCGCATAGGAAGTCCCGGAAAGGTGACACTCGCCGGTGCCAACCCAGATCGTGTTTGGATCACTGGGCGCGACCGTAAGATCGCCAATCGCAAATGTCGATTCTTGATTGAAAATTGGTTTCCAGGTTAACCCGCCGTTAATCGACTTCCAAATTCCTCCCGCTCCAACTCCTGCGTAAATGGTCTGCAGGTCGCCTCGCGGCGTGTCGATTGATTCGATTCGCCCGCCTGCGAACTTCGGCCCAAGAGTTTGCCAAGTCAGTCTCTTGAACGGAGAGTTCTCCAACATCTGTTGATGCTGCTGCCATGCCTCCAATCGAGCGACTCCGCCGATACGAGGTTCCTGAGCGATGCTTGTTCCGACGAGAGTCAGCGAAAACGTAATCGCCAACAAACTGAATCTGTTCAGAGATGTTTTTGAATTCATGAGCTCTTTGTATGCGATTTCAAGGACCAATAATGAACAGCATAAGCATAAATACGAATAATAGGTTTGTTATCTAAAGCGACATTCTTTTTCCAACCAAAATCCGCTTGGTCACGTCTGTTTGCTAATCTTTCCCCCAGATACTTGCGAACCCCACATATTGTGGACAGAATTGTTTGACAGTTGAATTTGTTCATTTGACGACGTCAACTTCTTGTTTGGCTTTTTGAATGACTTGTTGGAGTAGGATTTTCCGAGTTACTCTCCTAACTGGTATTTTGTTAGTTAGCGGTTTAGCGCCGGGACAGGATGAGAACCCTCCCAATCGTCCGCCGGTTGACCGTGTGAATTTTGTTCGTGATGTGCAACCGATCTTTGCAGCACATTGTTACTCATGCCATGGACCGGATAAACAAGAAAGCAATTTTCGTCTCGACGTGAAATCCCGGGCGCTTGGAAGCGGCGACTTTGGCAATCCGCCAATCATTCCCGGCGAAAGTGAGGCCAGCCCCTTGATCGGATTCGTTTCGGGCCGGGACCCGGATTTGTTGATGCCGCCGACGGACGCTGGAAAACGACTTGACGAGAATCAGATCCTCATTTTGCGACGGTGGATTGATCAAGGCGCAGATTGGCCGGACGACCTGGCTGGCGATGACCAACTCACGACGGATCATTGGTCTTTTCAACCTGTCGTCGATTATGAGCCTCCTCCAATTGAGGATTTGGTTGAGCAAGATTTTCAGCTGCGAAGTGGAATTGATCATTTCATTGCTCAACGACTCGCGCTAAATGGACTGCGGCCGTCTGAACCGGCTGATCGAGTCTCGTTGATCCGGCGGGTTTATCTGGATATGCATGGTCTCCAACCCACACCCGATCAGGTCAACGCCTTTGTGAAAGACGATTCCCCAACCGCTTTCTCAAAACTGATCGACGATGTTTTGGATAG
>CAMYNE010000636.1 GCA_947259675.1 uncultured Pirellulaceae bacterium | reverse complement strand
CAAAGTTCCAATCGTCGGCAGGATACAGATCGCTTGTCGTGAACGCAATCAACGCAACAGCGTCCTTTGGCAATCGTGGTCGGAGGACATCATCCAAAACGTAGGTCGATCGGATTTGACGAACCCCCCAACTTGGATGAACCCGCCGTGCGCTCGCTGGAATCTTGGCTTTTTCGAGCGAAAGAGTTTCCAGTGTTTTGACCTGGCACATAAAGTAACGTCCCAGAAAATCTGCACTCAGTTCAACAATTTTGCGCTGGTGTTCGTTGAATTCTCCCAGCGGGAGGACATACAGGGTGTTTCTTTTCTTGGACAACCTAATCGGTCTGCCAGCGACGTATTGGGCAAAAGTCTGACCGGACTCGCGATGAGAGGCCAGCCAATCCCCCGGCTGCACCGAGCCCATTTTCTTGTGCAACGGGACCAGTTTTTCGGAGCGAGTCGCCAGTCGCTTGGTGAGTTCGTCGAGCTCTGGGGTGTTGCTCCAAAGTCCCGCTTGGATTGCAAACAAAACACCAACTCCGATCAATCCAATCACAATTACAAGTTTTAGCGCTCGCATCTAGAACCTCAAAATCTCGACCGCCCGCGCGAACCAAAACTAGTGCGTGTCGCACGGACGTATAGCGGTCGTGGCGCTCTGATTGCCGGGCGAAACCGACGAAATGACGCCAAACTTAAACCAAACGCGCTCTAAATCTCTTCTTTTTCCTGGTGTTGCACGTCAAGCGTGTGAAACATAACCTGAATTGGGTAGTTCGTAGTACCGGTTTTAGCTGGAAATTTCCGCCTCAAGGCGGGACAACAAACCTGTCATCTCGGTATGGACAATCCACTGAATTTAGTTGCTTTGGTCAGTTTTTCTGTCAGGAACAAACAGCGAGCCTAAAATCATCATTACGATCGACAATGCGCAGGTGGCTAAGCCGACATGCGACGAATCAATCGAGTGCTTTTCAAATGTCTCCGCTAATCCAAACAAGCTTTGCACCGGTTTGAGGCCAAAAATGGCGCCAGTCCCTGCCAACAAAGCCAGCCAGGCTCCGAGTCCACTGGCTTTCTTCCAGTAAATCCCACCCGTCAGCACAACAAATGCGCCCACGAAGTACACCGCTCCGCTGACCGCCATGTAGTCCCACAAGTCCTGGCCGAGTTCATACCACATGCTCCAGATCAACAGAAACCCCGCGATAACGAACAAAAAGACTCTCGTGAGCAGAATCCGCGCCTTTTGTGACAGTGAATTTCGGGTCGCGGGATTCACCACGTCTTCAACTATTACCGAAGCCCAGCACAACAGATATGTATCGTGAGTTGACATGAACGCCGCCAACATGCCTGAGCCAACTAACCCGATAATGCCGATCGGCAATAACTGACTCAAATAAACCGGCATCGCCTCCAGCGAATGGTCGGCGTTGATTTTGCCGTCGGCATCAAAAAAGTACTCGCCAAGATCCGGGTTTTGCAGGAAGTAGGCGATCGCACAAATACCAAGAAACTGGGGAATGATGAAGCGGATCATAAATCCGATCGATGACCAGATATAAAGTTGCTTCACCACCGCCACGCTTTCCGCTGCACAAGCCCTCATCACCGCCGTCTGCCAGACGTTGCAGGAAATCAGCCCCAGGAAAAACATCCAGACGACATAGGACGTCCCAAACCCCTCACCGTCAAATGGATCGAATCCCGCAGTTCCGTGAACCTGTTTTACACTTTCGACAATATCAGTCCAGCCAAGTGTAATGACGGATAAGGCGACGGCCAGCAACAATCCGAACGAGAGGACAACGAACTGAATGTAATCAGTAATAATCACCGAGATCATGCCACCCAGAGTCGTATAGGCCAACACGAGCACGATCATCACCGTCATCACAATCTTGATGATGGCCGGATCATTCATGCCTGTCAGTCCCGTGACAAAGATCGCCCCTGCTTTCAAGAACATGCCCATGTTCAAGATTCCGGAAATCGCCAGCAAGGCCCCGCCAAAAATCCGCAGATTACGGCTGTCGAATCGTCGCTCGTAATATTCTGGGATCGTCATCACGCGCATTTCGCGGAGCGGGACAACGATCATTCCAGTGAATCCAACCACTAACGCAGCGACCAGCGCCAACAGCCCAATATGAAAAGCTGCAAATCCTCCCGTAAAACCTTTTTGGGCGGCGTACATTGCGGTAACCAAGCCAAGTTCCGAGCCAATCATCGTGGCGATCCCAAGTTTGGTGCGGAGCGAACGACCGGCAACCAGAAAGTCACTCATCCCGCGAATGTAACGATTGACATAGATGCCAATCACGACAGTCAAAATCAGGTAGATCGCTACGATCATCCAATCAAGCACAGAAAAATTCGAATCAGGCATTACTGCGGTTCGCGAGTTGGGTTGCACATTCAGATTACGGGCAGCAGTCTAATCTTCTCAAAATCCTGAGGCAAGCTAACGAGTTGTTCCAAACCGATTTCATTGTTCACGGATGCCGTTCCGATTTTCTTGAACAGGAAACTGAGCCAACTGAGAACAGCAAATCCGTTTCCTGCGGCGGCGGCCATCATTCGTAATCAGTACACCCAAGGCAATTACGAATTGCTCGATCAGATTGCAAGTTTCTGTATCCGCTTATATATTGCACGTTTCAGCGATTGCACTAATTCATCTCGGATTGAACAGCGTAAGCAAAATATGGCCAAGCAAAATCGACGCGAGTTTTTTGGAAAAGCAGCCGGTGGAATCGTGGCTGGAACCGCAGCGGGAGCGGCGGCCAAAGCAGCAGATGCAGCCAACGAGAGTTCGACAACACAACAAGATCCAGACGATTTGTTTCAGCCCGAAGAGGATTGGGCCGAGTTAATGCAACCGCCTGACGATGGAATCAAGTACGGTTGGTTCATTGACACTCGTCGTTGTTTTGGTTGCCACGGATGTGAAGTTTCCTGCAAAGCTGAAAACGATGTCCCGTTAGGCAACTACATCCGGCAAACGTTTTATAAAGACGTTGGGGAGTATCCAACGGTGGCACGAATGTTTTTGCCGATGTCGTGCCAACACTGTGAAGACGCGCCTTGTTTGAAAGCCTGTCCGGAACAAGCGATCAAAAAGGGGGCTGGCGGCAGTGTAATCATCGACTACGAACTTTGTCAGGGGCATGGGAATTGCGTGCAAGCCTGTCCATACGGTGCGATCTACCTGGACCCGGTCGCCGACAAAGCAGTGAAATGCCACAACTGTTACCATCGTTTGGGACA
>CAMYNE010000635.1 GCA_947259675.1 uncultured Pirellulaceae bacterium | reverse complement strand
TTTGCAGATTGCCTGTTCCCTTTGGGATTTTGGCGAACCTTGTACAAATCGTTAGCAGCCAAGTTACCTGATACTGTAGAGCCCGTCAAAGTAACGGATTGTTCCATTTTGGTTCGACGTTGGTTGGAGTTGGTTGCAGCGCCGCTCAGTCCCTGTTTACTCATTTGCATGTCCCCCATTCGATTCAAGTTCCGACCGCCCGAGAGATTATTTAGCGAAGGTGGCTGGACAAATTGTGATTCGCCGTTGATGCCTTTGCGTTGCGCTTGGCGCAGTCCAGGTTGATTCGACTTGTAGGGACGAATCTTACCTTGCAGGCTTTTGTTCTTTTTGTTGCCTAGTTGGGGCGTTTGTTTTGTGCGGGGCCGCGAGTTTCGTTTGACGCTCTTCTGAGAGACGGATTTGCCACCTCTTTTGCCACGCTTGCGTTGCCCAAAGGCCTCATCCTGTCCAGCTCCGATTACGAAGCAGAAGGCAATTGTCAGAACAAACATACTTTTTGTGATCGTTTTCATTTTTCTCTCCAGAACTTGGTTTGTAGTTTAAGAAGACTTGGCAATAAGCCTTGTTTCAGTAGAGGTACCAACCTGAGAGACAGATCTTTCAGAGAGAAACATTTTTTTTCGCAATGTGCAAAAAAACGCCCAACCGCCTGCCTGGAATAATAAATTGTTGAGGCCGTTCGGGAATTGTGAGCGGCTGGCGCTAGCCGAATGGCACTTGCTTTAGGACCCAACCTCTCCCAAACTTTGGAGAGGTCGACGTCTCAGCGTCGGGTGCGGGTTGTTGATTCCGCATGGAGTCTTTTCGTTTCCCTCTCCCGGACTCTCACGTATCGTCGGGAGAGGGTGTCGAGTCGCCGTGAAGTAAGTGCCATTGGGCGGTAGCCACCGGTGCTCAGAGGTTGCGATACCGGCGGCTAGCGCCTTGCCGCTCACATTGTTTAGCTTTTCCAACGTTTGAATTCCCGGACACCCTCAAATCGTTGCGAAAAACATTGTGGGTTAAGACAAAAACCAAAACAAAAGGCCGGCTTGGCCGACCTTTTGTCTGCTTGATACGTTGCCGTCAACAGCCTCTTAGTCGTTCCCATATCGTTTGACGGATAATGCATTGAGATTGTCAGTTTTTCGCAAGCCCACTAATTTCGCGGGTGCATAGAGGGCGGGTGGCTGCCCAGGTCGAGCCACAATAATGTCGGCCGCATTTAATCCGAGCGATGCGAGCGTGGGTGAACCCGGAGCCAGCGAGAATAAAACACGATCGTTAACGGCAAAGTCGTGCAAGGGCAGCCGGTCCCACACTTCCAAAGCATCGATTTCGTCATTCGGATCCAAACCCAAGTCGGCAGCCGTTGCAAACGTGACGGGAAACGCCGCAAAACCATTCATGGCGGGTTGCACGAAAATATCGGCGGCGGAACTTCCGGCATAGGTTGCTGTCAACAACTCCGAAACATCGACACTCCAGTAGATTCGACCCGTAAGTCCTACAGAAATGTCATATCCATTGACTCCCTGCATTGAAATGGACGGTTCGAGTATTCCCAAAGCATTGCCTGAATCGCCATCGAAAATCTGAAAGTTGAGTTCAGGTGCGACCACGATATTGGTTTCGAACACATCGGTATGAGCCTCAGCCATTCCTGCCTCAATCCAAACGTCCGTTCCAAATCCACCAATAGAACTTGCATCCACACTAAATCGGAAAATGGGTTCAAAATCCGGGTGTGTCGGCAACATCCCAAAGCGACCCGAACTGTATGCATCGACCATAAAACCGCCCGATGATAATACGAGATTCGGACCAGGCTCATAGATATCGCCCGGTGTCATCGGATTGCCGCCGAGATCCACCGCGTTCTCGCCTACGGTGTAAGTTTGTGCGTTCACTCTCAATG
Source organism: uncultured Pirellulaceae bacterium (assembly GCA_947259675.1). Taxonomy (GTDB): domain Bacteria; phylum Planctomycetota; class Planctomycetia; order Pirellulales; family Pirellulaceae; genus Mariniblastus. The sequence goes on along the minus strand of CAMYNE010000635.1, from coordinate 615 downwards.
GACACATACAAAAAATCGCAATCAAGATAGTCAACTGAGTTTTCATAATTTGTTTCCTTTAGCTTTAACCGTGTTAAGTTGGACCGAGAAACTGTGATGGTCAAAGCCGCTGACCAGCTGCGACACTTGACCTGTTATCCAAGAGGTACAACGGCAGGAACCGGATCTTTCACGAAAAAGAAAAAAATCCTGCTGGCCAGACTTAGAAAGTCTTGATCGTCGTTAACGGCAATTCTCCCTACTCAACGCTGATGACCACCCCTTTTCTTTCCTGACAAAATGATGGTGCGTAATTCTGTGCATGCGCGATTGAGCAGGTCGATCAAAAAATGTTACGATGTTGCTCCAGCAAGGGTCCCGCTGGACGAAAAAAAGCGCAATCAACTCGAAACATTCAAATATTTGATCTCATCAGCATGTCATTCCTCACCGTTGGCGTTTGTGGTACCTCTCAAAAAAAACACGAGAAAAGGGTTCCCGTACACCCAATTCATCTGGAATCAATCGACAAAGAAATCAGGCGAAATCTGGTGTTTGAAACGAACTACGGCCTGCCCTTTGGTTTTTCCAACGAACATTTGGCCAGCCTTTCTGCAGGCATTGCCAACCGTTCGA
>CAMYNE010000634.1 GCA_947259675.1 uncultured Pirellulaceae bacterium | reverse complement strand
CCGCTTGGGAAATTGGCTGGCAGCTTGGCCGTTTCAACTGGCGATAAATGCCAACCAGTAAAAGGTGCATCCGGTAGCGGCGGTCAACAGAAACAGGATCGCAGCGATTCGCCCCCACAAAATATGCTCGCGACTATGTTCGCCTGGTTGCAGGTCCGCTGGAAACTTCTTGATCGCACGCCAAATAACGATTGCCCAAACGAATGGGCAAGGAATCGCAAACACGAGATGAATAATTAACGAATAATAAACGATACCCGAGTCAAAGTAAGGCGAAGCGGCCGCCAGACTTCTCCAATCCGTCACAAACCGCACGTCAATCTCGAAAGCCACAACCACCACGGCCAGGATCGTTGCCAGTCCGATTTGAATATTTCGGTGCAGCAGATATTGACGTCGAACCCGTACGAGGAAGACGCTAACTGCCATCGCCACAACGATGACAAACATTCCCAAAAAGACAATGTCCAGCATGCTGGAGCCACGCGTTGGCAGAATACCGTTGGCCGTGATCAGATTCAGTTCGTCGTTCAAGTCAGGTTCGAGGCATGTGCAATCGAGAAGGCCACTTGGACAAAGCCAGGCAGCCGATAAATTGAGACGTCATTCTAGACCAAACTCGTTGGATGGCGACAGATATTCCTCAATGATTCGACCGAAAAATTCTCTCGACTCTCGCGACGCCATCAGCGACTGTTCCAGGTTTTGGCTTGTGCCTTAGCCGGGCTCTCGATCATCGCAACCGTGGCCGCAGTTTGGATCAACAACGAGCGAAATAGAGCGGAAGTGGCGACGGCAAAAGCACTCACCGAGAATAACAAAGCCGATGCCGCTACGCAACAATCGTGGGAAACGCTTGTCGCCCTAATTCAGATGTTTCGATCACCGGAGGAGCAGTATATTCCGTTGGATTTGACGGTCGACCAGATGCTCAACAATGCCATTGAGATCTTCGAAGCACAAGAAAACCCCTTGCATCGAGCCAATTTGCTGGCGGCGTCAAGTCATGCGTTGATCGGCATTGGCAATCACGATCGGGCAATCAAGTACGCTGCCACGTCGTGGAATTCGCTTTCGAAAATGCTCGAGGCGAGGCAAGAACATCGCGCGAGCGCACTCAATCGTTTGTCGAATGCCTATTCAAACGCAGGCTACTTTCACAAAGCCACAGACTCTTTAGCGAAATACCTAAGAATCGATTTGAGTATGTCGGCATTCGGCGCGTTCTTTTTGCCGACGATTGCCATCGAGAAATTGTCTGCCAGGATCTCTTCCGGGTGGATAATGTAATTCGTGTTTCGCCCGATCTTCTTGAAATAGTCGTTCATCACGGCCGGCATCGCATGTAATACCGGTTTACCGTCTACCATCTTGGGGCTCAATTTGTTTGCCTCACCTTCCAATTCAAGAAACTCGACGGTGACATTGGCGAGCAATCCTCCATCTCGTTTGGAGGCATCCCGTGCCAGGGTGAGTGGCAAGATCTTGACAGGCGAGTCCCCGATTTTCACTTCGACATACGAGTCAAAATGATGGGCGTCGGGATTCGTCAGTTTGCGTGCCATTAACGCTGGCGGATACTCGATTGAATTGCATGGCTGAAAGCCAATGAGTTTGTATAAGGGTTCTCGGATCTTCGGTTCATTGCGACTTAAGACATGGAAAAGTTCATGCAGGAACAAACGCGACAGCCTGTCCGGATCTGAGTTTTTGATCACATCGCCCGGCATCACGATTGCCGTTTCCCGTGTATATGGAGCTCCCGGGCCAGCCTCTTCCATGCCGGTGGTTTTAATGAACAGGATTTCATCTGGCAAAGAAAACTGCAGGTTCAGTTGCCGAACCATGGCGTCAACCTTGGCAACGATGTCGGACAACTTCTTCACATCACCCGCTGTCCAAGTTTCAACTTGTTCGGCCGCGTGTTTCAGAAATGATTCTTGATCGACGGGATCGGAAGACCGTAGACGAGCGGCACGATCAAAACTACTCAAGCACTTCACAAAGTCATCGGCGGCACCAATTGACTTTTTGCCTTGTTCGACATCGGCAAAACGAACCGTTGCTCCCTGAAATAGTACCCTCGCTTCAGGTTCCTGAGCTTTAAGATTACCGACAGCCCCTAAGACAACAACTAACGAGAACAAAAACCAAACTCGGTTCGCCATGACCCGATCCAATGCCAAGATGAAGATGCAAAATAATATTTCCCAGGCGGGCCGCTTCGATGGCAAGCCACTCGAGATCATTTATGTCCTTGTCGTCAGCCAGACGACTGACCACAACCGCGGTCCGAACAAATGCTGGTTGTTCGAGCCTGGAGTGAGTCAATTTTGCCTCAAATCTCCGATCAAACCAAGGGGCATCGTTAATGCTGGCTGAATTGATAATTAGGTAGATATCAGTTTTTCTTGAACAAATTATGCCGAATTGCCCGCGGAATGCACCAACATCGTTTCCCCCGCTCGCAAACCGCCCATCACACAGACAACTTGGTAGGCCGTCAGGTAGTTGACCGGGA
>CAMYNE010000633.1 GCA_947259675.1 uncultured Pirellulaceae bacterium | reverse complement strand
TTTGATTGTTCCATCTCCTGAGATCTTCCAGCCGACCACCACACCTGTATCCGATTCGATCCGGCAAGTTGGATACGATTCTTGCCGACCTGGAGATTTGAGTTGACCGCTACTCCGCCGCGGTGTTTCGTGTGGAGGTGACAGGACCTCCCAAGTTCCTGGGCAACCCCAATGTTCCGTTTGCAGATGCTCTTCGACTCCGGTGAGACGGTTGGCTCCAGACCTTTAACGCGTATCCGCGTCGTTTTCAGAACTACCGCATGGCCCCCGTGAGGGGAACGACAAAGGCTCTCACACAAACAGAGCTTTCGAAGCTCAATCACATCGCTTTCGGACTGGCTGTCTACGCTTCGTCACGCTTGTTACCGTACGCAACGCAAGACTCGCTTCCGGCCGTTGGTCAGACGCTACCGGGCGGGGTTCTCACCCGCAGGGTCACGATCAAAGGTTTCAGATTCAATTACATTTCATCTTCCCCCTTCGCCAAGTGGAATTCCCCAAGAAAAGTTGACAGTGAATCAGTGTTAAGGATTGGGTAAAAAGCGAGTTTCATTCTCTCTGAATCCACCCACAAAGGCAGATCGAAATCATGCTTCTCTGTCACCATTGTCGGTCACCAGTTCCTGGTGAGTGACCGACGAATGGCTCCGACGAAGGCAGATTTCTAGCCCTTCTTTATTTCAACACCAAGCGTTGTTCAAACTCAGTTGGACTGAAGTAATCAAGCGCCGAGTGCAATCGCGTTGGATTGTAAAAGCGTTCGATGTAATCGTTGGCAGCGCGCACTGCCTGTTCGTGTGTTTCGTATTTTTCGTGGTAAACTTCTTCGACTTTGAAAGTTTTGAAGAAGCTTTCCATCGGCGCGTTGTCGTAACAGTTTCCTTTACCGCTCATGCTTTGTTTGAATCGGCAATCGTGAAGCCGTTTGCGGAACGCCCGACTGGCGAATTGCGAGCCGCGATCGGAATGGATGATCAGGTTTTTGGGCGGCTGGCGCAACGCGACGGCCTGATTGAGTGCGGCGATCGCAAGCTGAGCATCAATTGTTTTGCTCATCGCCCAGCCGACAATGCGCCGCGAACAGAGATCCTTGAACGCACAGAGGTAACTGAAGCCTTCCCAAGTGGGTACGTAAGTGAAGTCGGTCAGCCATACCTGGTTAATTTTTGAGACAGTAAATTGCTGGTTCAAACGGTTTGGCGCGATTGGCAACTTGTGTTTCGAATCCGTTGTTGCGATTCGGAATCTCGGCTTATGGCGGGCTTGAATTCCATTGGTTTTCATCAACTTCGCAACCGTGTTTACTGAACAGTCGGTTCCCTGTTTGACAAGTTCGCGGTGGATGCGTGGACTCCCATAATCCTGGTGTCGAGGTAATGTGTGAATACGTTTGATTTCGGTCACGATCTGTTTTTGTTTCTGCTGAGTTGTCGATGGTGTTCGGCCAAGCCATTTGTAAAATGCCGCGCGCGTCACTTGAAGCACGCGGCACATAATTGAAATTGGCCAGCGTCTTTTATGCTCTAAGATGAACTTCAGCCTCAATTGTTTTCTTTGGCAAAGAACGCCGTCGCTTTTTTTAAAATGTCCCGTTCCATCTTCAGCCGACGGTTCTCTTCGCGCAAGCGTTTCAGCTCAGCCTCCACCGACGGGCTCTGATTGACCTCGGCTTGGAGCGTACCGTCAGCCTCAAAGGCTTTCCGCCAGTTGTGGATCAGCGTGTCGCGGATGCCCAGGTCCCGCGCTACCTCGCAATAGGACAAGCCTTGCTCAATCACTTTCTTGACTGCCGCAAGCTTGTATTCTCGGGCAAATGTTCGTCGACTTCGTTTCATGAATCTTCCTTTCCTTATCAATATGACATAAGGTGATCCACTGTCTACCAACTTTGGGGAACTTCAGACGGCCTGCGCATCGTCGATGTCCGCAATGCAGTTGTCAAACATCGCTGTGAGGCAACTAGCAATTTCGCTCGGGCTGAGCGTTTCATTTCCATCGTCGTCACGGATATACAATGGTCTCGCGAGGGATTGCTAAAGACGCGTAACCACCGCGATAACGGATTCGCAGAAAAGGTCTGCAGCTGGTCGAGCGGGATAAAAAATGGGACGAAGTCACATCCCACGAGACAAATCATAACGGCTAATCGGCTTCAGTCCAAAGGTTTAGTCATCCCGCATCGTGAATTCAAATCGGTTAATGTCCATTTCGTTACATCAAGGAAATGGGTTCCATCAGTACGTTGTTTAGGAAATCCCTGAAGCTTGAAGCCGGTAACTACAACCCAGATAGTCGTGGGCGGTTATACGGATGGACAACTCTGTTTCACTACTGTTTGACTGATGGACGGATTCGTGATTAACCCTGATATATAACTCCCCGTCTGACAAAGAAGCTATGCTGAGTTTCAGTAGCTCTGAGAACATCTCCAAAAAGCAGCTGGAATTACCGTGAAAGTAGTTAGGGATTTCATGATCAACGTAAATATCCAGCATGATTCCCTTATGAACAGCTACAATTGAGTAGTG
>CAMYNE010000632.1 GCA_947259675.1 uncultured Pirellulaceae bacterium | reverse complement strand
TAACCACAATGTCCATTTTTATCAGTGGTGTTTTTTCGGTAGTGGAGTTGATCAATGGCCAGCGTCTTTTGCTGCCGTCAAAGATTGCGGGATTTGCCGGATTGGCAATGATTTTTGCAAACCTTGCTTTCTGCGGACTGGCGCTGTTAGGAACTGGTGCACGCGGGGCCAGCACTGCGGATGTGGGAAGGTTGTTCATTACTTTTATCTTGCTTAGCGCCGTACCACTCGCTGCCGCCATCACAGGATTCATGAGAAATCAAGCAGCGTAATTTGTCATTGGTCATTGGTCATTGGTCATTGGTCATACCAGTACTCAGTCTCTCTTTTTGGGAGGAGTTTTTTCATGTGCGATCAGTTGGCTTCGGATTTGCGATTTTCGGTATTGGCCTGCTGTCTCGTCGTAGTGCAAGTATTTGCAACCGAAAGCTTGCAAGGTCAAGCGATAACCGATGAACCCGCGAGTCCGAGTTTGATGGCGACGGGTCGGGTCATTGCGCCGGTCGGTAATTTGCTCGCTAACTACGGCCGACCGGTTGATATGGAGCTCAGTCACGATGGTCAGACCTTGTTCGTCAAAGCACACAAGGAACTCTGGGTGATCAACGCTGTCGACATGCGACTAAAACAGGCTCTTCCGATTCCGGAGGGTGCCTCGTTGTATGGGATCGCCACTTCGACAACGAACGACGTTTACGTCACCAACTCCAAAGGCACTTTGCTCGTCTATACGCCTGCCCCGAAAAAGGACAACGAGAAAACAGGTCAATACAAACTGAACGGTAAGATCGATTTAGCGAATGACTCGTTTCCTTGCGGAATCGTTCTTTCGGAAGATGAGAAGCGGGCGTTTGTCTGCCTCTCGAAACGAAATAGTGTTGCAATTGTCGATCTTGAATCCGAAACCGTTAAAAAACAAATTTCAGTTGGAGTAGCTCCGTTTGATCTAGTTTTGGCATCCGACGGAAAACTGATCGTTTCCAATTTGGGTGGTCGCCGCGCAGCGGAAGGTGACAAAACAGCCAAGTCCGCGGGGACAGAAACCGTGATTGATGATCGCGGCATTGCCAACACCGGCACGCTGAGCATCGTTGATCTGGTAACGGGCGAAGTTCAGTCCGAAATGCCCGTTGGACTTCATCCGTCGACCATTTGCCGTTTCCGCAAACATGCCATCGTCTGCAACACGAATGAGGATACGATCAGTTTCATCCAGACTGAAAACAGGACGTCCAGAAATCTGGTCGTAAAACCCGCTGAAAATCTCCCCTTTGGCTCGATGCCGAGTGCAGTTGCGATTTCGCCAGACGAGACAACATTGTTTGTTGCGCTCGCCGGCAACAACGCGGTATCCGTAATCGATATTGCCGACATTGAAAATCCGAAAGTGATGGGCTTGATTCCGACGGGCTGGTATCCGGCATCGCTTGCTTGTAACCAAACGCACTTGTTCATTGGGAACGTCAAAGGCGTCGGGGCTCGGTCGGTACGCCGCGCCAAAAATGAAGGTTGGAATTCCCACGACCATCAGGGAACTGTCCAGCAAGTTGCGTTATCGGAGATCGCTGATTCAGCAAACTTGAAAAAGTGGTCGGAAGCAGTCAGCGAAAATTCGCGCATCCCGCAGATTCTTCGCTCGATGGTCGACGCGGAAAATGGTGCTTTGGTCGAACCGGAACCGGTTCCCATCAGGCCTGGTCATCCCAGCGTGTTCAAACATGTGATCTACGTCGTCAAAGAAAATCGGACGTTTGATCAAGTTTTTGGTGACGTCAAAGAAGCACGCAGCGACCCTCACCTGTGTGTGTTTCCGGAAGAAATAACGCCAAATCATCATGCCTTGGCAAAACGATTCGGGCTATTGGACAACTACTACTGCAACGGCGTTTTGTCAGCCGACGGGCATTCCTGGGCGACCGAAGGTAATGTGACGCCTTATCTGGAACGGGCTTTTGGTGGTTTCGCCCGGAGTTATACATTTGGTGATGATCCAATTACGTATTCATCCAGCGGATTCCTTTGGGACCGGGTGCTTGCCGCAGGACTTTCATTTCGCAACTACGGAGAGATGGACTATGCGAAACATCCACAAGGAATGAAGTACGTCGATATCTACAAAGCGTACACCGAGGGGAAAGAGCTGGAGTTTGGGCAACAGATTGGTATCGAGCGTTTGCGACGTTATTCGTGTCGAGCCTATCCCGGCTGGAACATGCTGATTCCTGATGTTCTTCGGATGGATCGGTTTTTGAAAGAGTTCAGAGAGTTTGAAGAGAATGATGGTCTGCCGAATTTGTGCATGATTTATTTGCCTCAAGATCATTTCGGGGGAGGTGTGGTAACGCGATCCCACATGGCGGATAACGATCTGGCATTGGGAAGGTTGGTGGAAGCGGTTAGTCATTCGAAGTATTGGAAAGAAACCGTTATCTTTGTCAACGAAGACGATCCGCAAAACGGTTATGACCACATCGACGGGCATCGCAGCCTGTGCCTGGTGATCAGTCCTTACAGCCGCGGCGGAGTTAAT
>CAMYNE010000631.1 GCA_947259675.1 uncultured Pirellulaceae bacterium | reverse complement strand
AGGGATGAGCGGCCACCTTTGCACCCGCATTTCGTACGGCTCCAATATTACGAAGGTTAACATCGATCGCTTTCGCGCCGTGCTGGATCGCAAGAGCCTTTGTGTCATCCGTTGAGCCGTCATTGACAACGATTATTTCGTAGTCGATGTTTTGCGACAGGGCGGCCCGGCGAACTGAGTCCAAGGTTGCTGGGAGATAGTCCGTTTCATTATGAGCGGGTATCACAAACGAAACCGGTTCGAACTCTGAGGCATTTTTTGGTTCGGGCATGATTAGCACGCAGGATTCACCTTCATAAATTCACAAAAATGGATAAACTGTTATAGCTGACTATCAGATGAAACGATCGAGGAAGTGAATCAACCTGTGAAAAATGTGCTTGCGATAATTCTGGCTGGCGGCAAGGGATCTCGGCTTGAGCCGTTGACTCGCGATCGGGCCAAGCCTGCGGTTCCTTTCGGTGGTTCGTATCGAATCATCGACTTTGCACTGTCCAATTGTCTGAACAGCGGGTTGCGAAAACTTCTTGTTTTGACGCAGTACAAGGCGCTGAGTCTGGATCGGCACATCAATAACGGCTGGAGAAATTTCTTCTGCAATGAACTGGGCGAGTTTATCGATCTGGTTCCTCCTCAACAGCGAATAGACGAGCATTGGTATCAAGGCACGGCTGATGCGGTTTATCAGAACATTTACGAATTGGAAAAACAACGTCCGGCAGAAGTGTTAATCCTTGCGGGTGATCATATCTACAAAATGAATTACCGTCGAATGGTGGAATATCACAGGGCCAACAATGCCGACTTGACCGTTGCTGCATTGGAAACCGACGTCAATGCGGCTACGCAATTCGGAGTCATGTCGGTTGATGCGGGCAACCGGATCGTGGGCTTTGACGAAAAGCCGAATGATCCGGCGACGATTCCCGGGCGCGAAAATGCTTGCCTCGTGAGCATGGGGATTTATGTTTTCTCAGCCCGTTTTCTGTTCGAACACCGTCTTCGTGACGCCAATGAAACCAGCAGTTCACACGACTTTGGGAAAGACATCATTCCTTCGATTATCGGTTCGTCTCGAATATTTGCGTTTCCGTTTCAAGATGAAAACAGAAAACAAACGGCGTATTGGCGCGACGTCGGAACGATCGACGCCTTTTATAAGGCAAACATGGATCTCGTTAGTGTCGATCCCCAACTCAATATGTACGGCAAAGATTGGCCGATTCGCATGACGCAAGAGGGGCTTCCGCCGCCGAAGTTTGTGTTTGGACGTCAGGAGGATGACCAACGGGTTGGAACCGCACTCGACAGCATTATTTGCCCAGGCTCGATCGTCTCCGGAGGAAAAGTGGAAGGCTGTATCCTCGGGCCCCAAGTCCGGATTAACAGTTACGCGAGCGTCATTGACTCAATCCTTTTTGAGGGTGTCCAGGTCGGTCGGCACGCCAAGATTCGAAACGCCATCATTGACAAACACGTGGTTATTCCCCCGAACGTTGAGATTGGTTACGACGTGGAAACAGATAGGGCTCGAGGATTCATGGTCAGTCCCGAGGGTGTGGTTGTACTGGGCAAGTCGGCGGTCGTCGAAACGGCGATGCCAACGCCGAGCTGGATGAAGACTCGGTTGCCGACACCGGAAAAGGGGCCCGTCAACAAATGAGCAACTTTGAGGCTCTCCGCCCAATTAACACGATGCCGTTCCGGTTTTGATCGAACGCGGAACAAGTCATTCTGAAAGCTCGAGTTCGACGCGCCGAAAACGATCTCGCGCAGAAATACGAGGCAACGACCGGGTTTAGTTGCGAAGATATCCCGTCAGTTGTCGCACCAGCTCCAGCTTCAGCTCCTGACTTGAGATATCCAACATCCGAGTTTGGGGAGCCAATGGATACAGCAAGCGGTTGCAGCAAGCGACTACCATAAAGTACGCGGCCGGCCTTGGTTATTTGCACCAGCGCTGTCGATGTGTGGGTTGGTCGCGTTGGAGACAACTTACATGACTTTGTCCAAACGCCTTGATGGGCCTCTGTGGTTCGACATGATGGCTGCCGGCTCATTGTTGGTTGGGATTCTCCTTGGCGCGTATGTCGTCCAACGATTCAATCAAACGGTCGCATCCGCAGCAACGGTATCTTGATTGGCGAACAAAAGAAAAACCCGTGTTCGTTCGCGTTAACTGTGGTTCCCCTCTGTGATTCTGAAGGAGCTTGCGACTGAAGAATCTCTCGCTGGTTCACGGAGATCCTTCACCTCGTGCCTCGGTTCAGGATGACGCAAGTGCAAAACAATTTTGGTTCCGCTCTAGGTGGACAGCGCCACCTTCTATGAGCGGTAAGGCGCTCACAACTGCGTGAAACATCGTGTTTTTCCGTGCGAGAGACCGAATATGGCGCTGTCCATCTAGTAGTCCTGAGGAAGTTGCAGACTTGTTAGCGGAGGTTTCTTTGGATTCCGGGCGGCATTCCAATTCGGTTTGTGCGGATAATCCGACATGCCCAGCGATTTCATCATGGCTTCATCGAATGGG
>CAMYNE010000630.1 GCA_947259675.1 uncultured Pirellulaceae bacterium | reverse complement strand
ATTTTTTTCCGCTTTCGTGCACCATCACCGGCGTCTCCTCGACGCTGAAGTCGACGGTATTCGTGCCTCGCTGGATCTCGGAGGAGCGCGTGGAGCCTGCCATGCTCGAATGGTGGAAGCAGGTGCTCAAGAAGATCTCCAAGCATGAGGCCACGCACATCTCCATCCAGAAGAACGCCCTGGATCTCTTCCAGCGGATCGGTCAGAACGGTGATGGCATCTTTACCGCAATCCGTCGTGATGACTCGCCAACCGTCCAATTCAAGCATTTGCTTCGTCGAATTCAAAACACTTTTTTGATCATCAACGATAAGCAGGGTCGCGTTTCTGGACAGTTCATGCGGCCCCAACATTGATCGATGTGTTTCGTCGTGCCGTTCCGTTGAAGCCAGGTCGGTTGAGCTGAGTTCTTCGGAATCTTCAAGATCAGGAGTCGCGGGCACCCTAGCATTTGATTTGGGGAGCAAGATTCGAATTCGTGTCCCTTTGCCGACAATGGAGTCAGTTCGAATTAGACCTTCATGTCCGTCGACGATTCCATAAACGACGGCCAACCCCAGACCACGTCCCATTTTTTCTTTGGAATAAAACGGTTCGTAGATTCGCTGCAAATCGGCTGCCGGAATTCCGCATCCAAAATCCTCAACTTCGATATATGCAAATTCGCCGGGTTGGTATTTTCCGCCAACGATATTCGGATCCTCCTTAAGGTTGGTCACGGCCTCAACACCGGTTCGAATAATCACTTGCGATTTGCGATCCTCGATCGCCTTGCGCGCATTCGTCACGAGATTAATCAACACCTGTTCAATCTGCGTGGCATCAACTTCGGAAACAACCGGGACCGGTGAAAGCGACAACTTCAATTGTGTCGTTTTACCGCCGGCTGAGTTGAGAATCGGCCCGAGTCGCTTAATCAATTGATTCAGATCGGCTGGCTCGCGCTCAATCTGCTGTTTTCCAGCATAGGCCAGCATTTGTCGACTGAGGTCAGCCGCCTTTTCGGCGGAGCGAATAATTTGTTGAGTCCTTTCGTCGATAAAACGATCTTTTCCCTCCGTATGCATCTTGATCACTTCGGCATTGCACATAACTCCGACAAGCAAATTGTTAAAGTCGTGAGCCACGCCACCAGCCAACATGCCAAGGCTTTCCATCTTTTGCATATGGCTGACTTTATTTTCCAGTCGTTCACGAATGATTGCGTCTTCACGCGCAGCTTTTCGTTCGCGATCCAGTAGTTTCAGCATTCGCCGTTCCCGACGGCGGCTGACAACGAGTCCGGTCCCCATCGCGAATCCCAGTAAGCCGATGATCGTGAACATCAGAAGATTCTGATAAAACGACTTCGTTCTACGCGATTCTTCAGCTAACGCCGACTTTTCACGCTCGACTGTGATCGCCGCCGTTCCCTGCTCGATCAACTTCGAATTCGAAGCTTTCATTCGGGCAATGATTTCAGGGTCAACAATCAGGTTGGCATACTTATTCGAATTTTTCTTATCCCCTTTTTCCGTGTAGATATGTAACGCACAATTGTAAACGCCTTGGCGATAATCAACTGAACTTTTCTCGAAGTAAGTCTCTTGTTGCACTTTATCAAGCAACTGAATGGCCTGATCGGCGTCATCGAATTGTTGAGCGTTCAGGGCCGAGTGAATTGCCGCCGCTGTACTTTCCGTCGGATCATTCAACGCTTCGGCATATCGCCATGAGTCTTCCAGTGATCGTTTGGCATTCTCAAATGACAGACGGTGATTCTGATGTATTCCAATGTTGCGATGCGCAAACATTAACAAATAGTTCTGCCTGGATTGATCGGCGATCGTCAGACAGTCATCCAACAACGATTCATAGCTGCTGTTGGACTCCAGATACTCTCGCTTGGGCTCACATCGTTCTCGTTCAGCCAATGCCTCAATCCACAACCGTGCAAACTCTGCCTCGAAAACCCTCTTTTCCACATTCTTCGAGCGAGAATCCAGAATCCTGGCGATTTCGTCTCTGGTGAATTCATCCGAACATTCTGCCCTCGTATGAAACAGAATTTGCGCGAGGGAGCTGAGAACTAACTGGTCGTCTTCGCATTCGTCGATCGATTTCTTCAGATTACTGAATTTCTCAGCCAACGTGTCAAATTCAAAATCATTTCGAAGCATCAATTCGATGTAGCTGGCGTTGAAATGGATGGACTGCGTCGCGGTGGCCTCTTCCTCCACATACAAAGCCATCGCTTTGGGAAGATCCTTGGGCACAACATCGAAGCTATTCAGTCGACCATCGATCAATGCCGAGTCGATTAACGCAACCGCCATCGCATTTTCATTATCAAGCGACTCCGCCAATTCGATGTTACTGTCGGCTTGTTTGGATGCTTCGGTAAGATCTTCATTGGCCAGTCTGTCAACCAGGAGCAATCCTGATTCGAACTGTGACATCAGATCATCGAGTGAACCGTCAGCACTTGGAAGACCGGCTTCTTCTGATGGATTCTGCCCCCACACCCCAAATCCAAACAAAGCCACAAACGTGA
>CAMYNE010000629.1 GCA_947259675.1 uncultured Pirellulaceae bacterium | reverse complement strand
TGCTCATCAAAAGAGCCTTTTGCACCGAGACATCAAGCCAACCAATGTGCTGGTCTCGGACGTGGACGGCAAACCTCATATCAAAGTGATCGACTTTGGACTCTCCAAGGTCTTTTCGAGTGACTCGGATTTTGACCCACGGCTGACTCGAGCTGAAACCCCGCTAGGTTCACCGCTTTGGATGAGCCCTGAACAAGCCAAGGGCCATCGAGGATCAGATAAGGGCGTCGACACCCGATCTGACATTTACTCGTTGGGAGTCATTCTTTACGAGTTATTGACCAATACAACACCGATTACATTGGCATTTTTTCGCGACGCGATGCCGGATCAATTGTTCGAAGCCATTCGCGAACAGGTTCCACCGTATCCATCGGTTCGACTTGCCGAACAAGATGAAGCGAGAGACTGGGTGGCCGAGAACACGTCGTCGAGCTTTTCGAATTGGTCGAACATGCTTCGGAACGACCTCGATTGGGTGACGATGAAAGCGTTGGAAAAAGATCGCGAGCGGCGGTACCCAACGGTTACGGCCCTTGCCGACGATGTTCGCCGGTTCATCAATAGCGAGCCTGTGACGGCCCGTCCGCCGTCATTTGTGTACAGGCTGAGTAAGCTGATCCACAAACATCGTGTCGCAGCCATTGCCGGGGTCGTCGTCGCGGCGTTGATTCTAGTCGCCACGACGGTCACAGCATGGCTGGCGATCTGGGCATTGAATGAGCGAGTTGTCGCAAATCGGGAGCGAACCCGCGCCGAACAAATCGTCGAGTTCGTGGTTCGTGAATTCGGGATCCTCAACGTGTCCAACCCTGGCGTGGAATACGATGAATTTAAGCAACGATTTTTGTTATCGTTAAGCGACGAAATCAATCGAGCAGATTTCGCGGATGATCCTTTGACGGAATCCAGCTTGCGCTTCGCCCTGGCACGATCGTTGTCTGGATCAGGACAGCATGAGAGAGCGATCGACGAGCTAGAGCGTGTCGTCGAGATCAATCGACAAACGCTTGGTGACAATCACGACTCGGCAATTAACGTCAAAACATTCCTGGCCTTCGAATTCTTGAAGATTTACAAAACCGACCTGGCCGAATCGCTGGCCAATGATTGTTGGGCCCTTGCCAAACGCAATCACGGTTCGGAGCATGAACTCTCGATTGGTGCTGAAATCGCATTGAATAGTGCCCGACTTCAAAAAGGAGAATTGGGCCGAGTGGTTTGGACGTTGGAACCATTGGTCGACGTAGCTGCCGAATCGCTGGGCAAATTACACCCCTATTCGATTGAAGCAATGGCGGTATTAGCCGATGCGCTTCATAAACAGCAAAGATACCAAGAGGCCTCGCAACGTTTCGACACGGCTCGAAAACTGGCCGCGCAACTCTGGGGACCCGATCACAAAAAAACAATTGAGCTCGAAGTTCTTTATTGGGAAGCATGTGCTCGTGATTTTCGATTCACGAAGTCTCCGGACGATTTGAGAATTTTCCTCGATCGGATCGGTCAAAAATTTGGCCCCGGACACCCGGTAACGTTACAACTTCATGATGTTTGTGGCAGCATCTTGCTGCAACAAGGCAAAAATGATTTGGCATACGCTGTGTATAAGGAAAACCATGAGGCGTGTCAGAAACACCTTGGAGATGAACATTTACTAACGGCTGCCGGGCTGGAAAAGCTTGCTATTGCGAGCGTCCAAATGCACGAATTCGACAACGCCCTGCAGTTTATGAACCTGGCCGTCTCCCAATTCGCTGCAGCTCTGGGCGAGAACTCTCCAGACGTTCTTCAGGGCCATCATTACATCGGGCAAATCTATTTTCACAAACACGAAATTGACAAGTCCTTGAAGATCGCCGAGAAATACGTTTTCGACGCAACCACGATTCTGGGACGTGATGCACAGACGACGATCGACCTTTTTGACCTGCAGGCCCGCTCGCTCGTCGAACTCGATCGATATAACGAAGCCCTTCCGATTCTGGAAGAAAACTGGAGTCGCAATTGCCAGCAACATGGAACCGATTCCATTCAGGCGGCTCAATCGTTGAAAGTACTGGCAACTGTGAAGTTCATCGCTGGTGAATACGACCAATCCATTGAGGATTATCAAAGGTCGTTCAAAATCCTGGAAACCAAATGTGGGCTGCGCAATTCTGATGCCCATTCGGTTTTGCAAAATTTGTACGAGGTACTGCTACATCAGGGATTGTATGAACGTGCCGAAGTCCAAATTCATCTGGCCCTTGATAATCTTGAGCTGGAAATGCCACGCTACCCTGAATTCAAGGTCGACGCCCAGATTGCTTTGGCGAACGCATATGTCGGCCAAGGCAGGTTTGATGATGCGGAATTATTGATGGAACAAGTTTTGGCTTCCGGCCTTAACCCAGGCGAAAATCATTGCCAACATGCGCGAGCCATTAGCAACATGGCTGCTTGCCTTATCGATCAAGGTGACTTTGAAAAAGCAGAGTCGTTACTGATGGCGGCATTGGAAGAACTTGATTCTCAACACTTGCCCGTTCAAG
>CAMYNE010000628.1 GCA_947259675.1 uncultured Pirellulaceae bacterium | reverse complement strand
TACAAACACTAGATTCCAGATGTGGATTAGTTTGATGCATCTGCGCAAATAAAAGGTATCGAGCAAAAGTAAGGGGACGCAGCGGACGCAGCTCATTAATCGAAGCAAATGACGCTCTTCCGGTCAGGCTCTTTGATCTCGTCCAAGTCGTATTAACCGCGCTGAACGAATATTACCGTCAATCAACTCATGCGACTCCTGGCGACTCCAACAAACGACCCTTTTTTGGACGCTTGACCTCGAATTAAATTACAAGCTAACCTGCGTCGGTCTCTTCGCGCGAAGGCTCAAATGGCCGTTTGCAAAGATGCGTCGGAGTGAAACTCCGAAGCGGCTTAGCGTGCAAAATTAAACGCGTGTGGGCGGTACCCTTGCATCGAAAAACCGGCTTGATTATATCACATGAAGGACGTTTTGTTATACAAAGTCGTCTCGCAAGTGCGAAGATAATCGGATACCTACTCTACCTACTGACGAACTGAATGGTTGTTTAATTATCCAATGTTGCTAAGACAGTAGTTTGACCGAGATATGACAGCGACGCACCATCCGCCGCCCGAGTGCTTCGTACAGCAATCGGACTCAACCAATAGAAGAACTCAGACAAATAGACCGTTTTAAACTGCTCGACGTCATCGGACGTGAGCTACAAGCCCGAATGACCTTTTCCGACATTAACGTTTACCTCGGTGGATTCGGCATTGAAACCAAAGACGTGACTCTTCGGCGAATAGCAAATGGGTCTACGTCAAAGAAGTGCTTGCCAATGCTTCCAATGCTCTCGTGATAAGAATCGCTAACGACCTGGAAATCGAACATCCCTACCAGGGTCCAAGCCATCGCAGTGTTGCCGATAGTCGTTATTGGGCTCCCAATCATTTTCGCCTGATTATAAGCCATCTTGCTTCTTTCAAGAAGCAAACATCACTTCTGGCCAATTCACTTCAAAAATATGGAATCTCGTCGTTTGTCGCGCACGAGGATATCGAGCCTACAAAAGAACAATTACGCATTGGCCGACTCCGATAGAATTCTTGACAGTTTGAATGAATTACTCACGCAGCACGGTGCTCAACCCGTCACGAAATCAACTGAATCGACGGTTGATGATTCCGATATTCCGTTTTGAGGCTGTGATGAGCGGGCTTCCAAATTTCGGTTCTCGAAATTGAACCGTGCTGACCTTTCTCACGGTCTTTCGACCAATCCGTCTCCCAAATTGATCAAGCGTCACACGTTCGGTTGGTCAATTCTGCATTTCTGGGCCGCTTGACAGAATGTGCTTTCTGCCATTTCTTTTCTTTTGAGGTGAAAATCCCGCTAGCTATAGCTAGGCACCCAACGTAACGACATCACCGGTGACGACGGTGCCCAGCAATGTCAAACCGGAAACCTCGTAGATTCCGATCGAAATAATTTCACCGATCAGTCTTGTGTTTCCATCAAAGACAACGATGCGATCATCGTGGGTTCGACCAGTCAGCTGAATGGGCCCGTTAGTATCGACCGGTTCGTCACTTTGCTTGTCAAACCGTTTGCTTTTTCCCTCGACTAGTACAGACACCGTCTGCCCCAAAAAGCGATGATTGTCTTCTTCGCTGATCCGATTTTGAACTTCCAGTAATTCATTATTGCGACGTCGTTTGATGTCGAAAGGAACGTCATCCGGCAGATGATTGGCTGCCTTGGTACCGGGCCGTTCACTGTATTTGAAGATGAAGCTGTTCTTGAATCGGCACTCCTCGACGAGGTTCACCGTTTCCTGAAATTCTTCTTCCGTTTCACCGCAGAAACCGACGATGAAGTCGCTTGACACGGCCGCCGCGTCACCCAGCGTTTCTTCGATTCGAGACATCATCGCGCGATAGTCTCGAGATCGCGAACGGCCGATAACAATTCGTAATTCATGTCTTTTGGATAGTTGGTGACGAACTTGATTCGCTCCAATCCGTCAATTCCATGCAATTTGTAAAGCAAGTCCGCTAACCGGGTTTGCTTTCCATCAGGAGCAACGTGCTTGTAACTGTTGACCGTCTGACCGAGGAGAGTGATTTCTTTACATCCTTGATCGGCCAGGATTTTGGCTTCATCAAAAATCAACAGCGGATCCCTCCCCTGCTCCGGCCCTCGCGTCATAGGCACGATGCAGTAAGTGCAAAACTTGTCGCAACCAATCTGAATGCGCAGAAACGCCTGAAACGGTGTCGGCCGCATCGTCGGATCGCGGAGTGGATCAAACGTCTCGTGAGATCGTTTGATGTCGCGGAGGGCACCGTCGGTTCTGCCAAGACTGAGAGCCGTGTGTCGACCGCCTTCGTTACGAGCCTTTTCGATCAGATCGGGAATCTGTTGAAGTTGTCCAGGCCCCACGACAATGTCGACAAACGGAGCTTTCTTAAATATCAGCTCCTGATCTTTCTGAGCCATGCAGCCCATCACACCGATAATCTTCTGAGGATGGGTTTTCTTTTCGTGGCGGAGGCGACCCAACGCACTGTACGTCTTGTTTTCAGCCTGTTCGCGAACGCTACAGGTGTTGAACAGGATGGTATCCGCGTCCGACGTAGAGTCGGTCAATTCGTAGCCTTTGCGACGCAAGCTGGCGACAACCATTTCACTGTCCAGCATGTTCATCTGACAGCCAACGGTTTCGATATAAAGTTTTCTTGGGGAACGATCGTTCATCTTGTCAAAAGTGTCTTGAGGCGCGTGGTCGCAATCTTACGATTTGGGGCTGAAATTGATTTGGGCTGAAATTCTTGGGGAAATCGCCTTTTTCCGACGGGTCAGTCTATCACGCCCTATTTTGTCGTTGCGAGAGGAAATCTTCACTATCGGCAAAAAAGTGTCCCCAGCGGAGGTGGCTGGAGGCGATTGAATGAAGACAAAGCGAAATTTAAGTGGGAGTCTGATGCGGATTCAGATACAATCTAAACATGTCGCTCGCCAGTCACGAAGGTCAAATACGAGAGGACCTAAAATGAAGCTGTACATTAGACAAGTCTTGGTATTGCTGAGCATTATTATCTTGTGGCCGGTAAACTCTTCGGCCCAAACCTCGGATCGAGGTAGGACGATTGGTCCAGCGGCATTTGGGAACGAAATCCTATCGACAACAGGTGATGGAGATCGAATCAAAGTAACTGTGGGCAACGGCTTTAAGACGATCTCAGTCAAAGAACCCAGTCGCGACGTCGAAATTGTCATTCATACGGACGGAAGAATTCGCGTAAGTTTGACTCGACAGTTTGGACCTGATGAACTGGATGCACTGATTCGCCGTGCGCCGCAACTGGAAAGATATGTGAATTCGTTTCCCAAAACCGCTGGGGGCAAAACAGTTCAATTGTCGATCGGCCTGACAACGACCGTGGAAGGCCAAAACGCAGATGATTTGCGGCAACAAGATATTGCTGCTTTCAATCTCTATCAACGCTATGAAAAAGAGACTTCGCAAGCTGCGAACAGTGGCGGCAATTGGGGTCGTCGTCCACCCAGGCGGAGCATCGGAGTTGGTGTCCCATCGGGGACCGGAAATAAGGTGAACGGAGACCCGAACAATCCCGCAGACGGAGATGGTAAAAAGAATCCGGCGAAAACGGGCGGAAGCAAAATACACTAGTTAACCTGGACTGTATAGAGACCGGCCATCTTTAATTGAACTCGAATTCCAGGAACTCGTTAGGATCGAAACAGGGGCTCCAACTTGCAGGGCTCTTTTTGTGGAGGTTCGGGCTGATTCTCGCGGGCAGTACGGGTCTCTATCGCGTAACCAAATTCCTTCTGCAGTTCATAGATTTACCTTTGCAACTGGAAATCGGAATTGGGTTGCTTTTTGCAGGCGGAGTGCTCTTTATGGTTTCGTTAATCATGGAGAGAATAGCGGATTCACGACTGGAAGGTGATTTGAGCAAATGATTCGCTTTGTAAGGATCTTGGGCTGGCTGTTGATGGTACTCGGTGCGTTGGTCATCCTTAGTTGGCTGATCAAACCACTGCGAGAGGCTTGGCCGCACGCATTTGAAGCGTTTCGAGCGTTACCAATCGCGGTCCAAGTCGGGCTTGTCATTGCAGCGGTTGGTTTTCTTGTTTTATTTAGCTCGCTGATTTGGGAGCGCTTGGAAGATCGAAAGCAAGAAAGCGGCTTGTCGGACGAATGAATTCATCCTCTTATGAGAAAGGGAAGCAAATTGATTACGGTCACCACTGATTTCGTTCCAGGTCGAGAGATCGAGGAGGCTTTGGGGGTTGTTCGCGGGAGCACGATCCGGGCAAAACATCTGGGAAAAGACATTGTTGCGGGTCTTCGGATGCTTGTTGGAGGCGAGATCAAAGAATATACCGAAATGCTTAACGAAGCCCGCAATGACAGTATGCGCCGAATGGAGGCTCAAGCGGACAAATTAGGCGC
>CAMYNE010000627.1 GCA_947259675.1 uncultured Pirellulaceae bacterium | reverse complement strand
CGCAAAAGAAGTCGCCCAGGAATTGGAAAACCAATCGATAAAAATCGTTTTCGCCGAAAGTTGCACGGCAGGATTGGTAGCCGCTCAGCTTGCCCAGTTTTCAGGGATTTCCAGGTGGTTGTGCGGATCTGCCGTCACTTATCAAGAATCGTTAAAAACGGACTGGCTGGAGCTTGATTCGAACCTCATCCAAAGACACACTGCGGTCAGCCCTCAAGTGACCGAACAGATGGCCGAATCCGTCCTGAGACTCACACCATCAGCCGATTTTTCGGTTGCGGTCACGGGGCACCTTGAATCCGACGCCACGGATCAAGGGCCACTTGCATTTATTTCGGTTGGCTATCGAAAACACGAATCAATTTTGTGTACAAAATCAGTTCGCTACTTTTTAAAGGCGGACACACGATGTGATCGGCAGTTGGAAGCCGCCCGAGCGACTCTTAACGCTGCTATCGAATATTTGCGATTTCCACCCTCAGATGATCCGGATGAAATGGATTGGACCCAGCTTTACGTCGAGCCAACCAACATTCATTGGGGACACTGGATTTGACTTAACCTGGAGACTGGAATGAATTTTCTCTTGAAACTTTCCGCTGTAAGCTGCTTCATTGTGGCCTCAATTACCTTGTTGCCTTCGCAACCTTCATCGCAAACTCAAGACGACGAAAAGCTTGTCTTGCCAGCACGAGATCCCGACCGAGTCTCGCGTCGCGACTTCATGCGCACCAAATTGATGTACACGCAAAATATCCTCGAAGGATTAACGACAGGCGACCTCGACGGCGTCGAGGAAGCGATCAAGGAAGTCCAACGGGTTACCCAAGCCGAACAATGGATCGAGATCGACAACGAACAATATCGTAAACTCACCGGAGAATTCAAAGTTTCGACCAAGCGCTTGATGGCCGCAGCAAAAACCAGGAATATCGATGCAATTGCCTTGCGTTATTACAACATGGCCACAAATTGCATTGACTGTCACAAACACGTTCGAAATGCGGGCTACGAATTCTAAATCAGCGCACGCGTTCGATTGGCGTTGCACAATTTGACAGCCGCCGTGCGGCGTAATGCCTTCGCGCAAGACTTTCGTCCCAGGAAATCTTAGCTGACGAGACCTGATTCTTGGGATTGAGTCAGGCATAACTTCCTGATCCGCGTCGTTTGTTTTGAACACGAGGTGACTGAGTAAACTGAATCTCAGTTATCTCTGTTGCCTCCTGTTCAATCAAGCAGCCAACACGCCGTTAAAGTTCCGGACGGAAGTGATTCTTGACCCGAATCATGGGGGCCGCGGTTGATGCGACAACAGCCGCGGTCTTCGTTTGCGTCACCGGGGCTAGCGGGCCAGCGTGCATCGGCTGATCTTCGCTAATCCAGGACTGATCTTGTATCCGGATCGCGAGCTTTGGTAAAAGCTATCCTATTATCGAATGATTCTATTGGGAGTTGTGGCGTGATCATGGATGTTGCAGCAGATAAACAGACAAAACAAAAACCAAAAATGTCGCGTTGGAAACGCATTCTCGGGCGTTTTGGCTTGCTTGCGGCTTCGCTTATCTTCTCCGCCGGACTTCTGGAAGTTGGGACACGGATTCTCTCGACCGAAATCGTTCCGATCGTTATGAAAGATCCCGATATTGGAATACGCTATGTGCGTAGCTTCGATGGCGAAATTTATGTTGCAGAATCAAGGCAGACCGTTTCCATTCGGACAACCCGAGATGGATTTCGCGGACCGGATCGACCACTCGAGAAAGCCCCGGGCGTGCGGAGGGTCGCGGTCCTGGGAGATTCCATGATCGCCGCCATTGGAGTCCAGGAACGAGACACGCTCTGTTTTCAATTAGAACAGCAGCTAAACAAATCATATCCCGATCACACCTGGGAAGTTCTTAACTTTGGCGTCGACGCTTCCAGCCCGGGTCAAGAACTGGTGTTATATCGAAAGATCGTGGCGGCCTATCAACCGGATCTTGTGATTTGTGCTTTTTTCGCGGGAAACGATTTGGCCGACAATAGTCATCGACTGAGTAGTCACAATCGAATTTATTTGGATTTGGATGATGAAAATAACCTTTATCAGTTGCCACGTTCGGCGAGTCGGGCTCTGGCGTCACAGTGGTTGAACAGAAACAGCCGATTTTATTTGTGGCAGAAACATGCTCAGCGAAAGATTGCGGAAGCGCTGAGACACCAGCAGGGACGAATTCGAACCAGGGATTGGACCCACTGCTCAGAAGAAACTGAGGATCTGGCCCACGCCTGGAAACTGTCAGGGAGAATCCTCGAACAAATGCGTGATGAGGTCACTGCAGACGGCGCAAGTTTCGCTGTGATGCTGCTGCCGTCGGGTCTGCAAGTTTACAAGGACTATTTTGACGAACACTTTAGTGTGCTCAGCGAGGAACAGCGCGAGACATTTGAACAAGATTACCAGGATAGACGGCTGCGAGGGCTGTGCGAAGAATCAGGCATTGTCTTTTGCTCGATGTTGGAGCAGTTTCGCGCGGCAGCACCAGGGGCTTCCACAAAG
>CAMYNE010000626.1 GCA_947259675.1 uncultured Pirellulaceae bacterium | reverse complement strand
AGTTTGTTTTGGCCGCTTTGCTGGAAAACGGTATTGACGCAAAATTGTCGGTCGATGAACATTCGGCTCTTGGTATGGATTTAGATGTCCATGCTGACGAGGTCGAAGTAATTGTCAGACGGGAAGAATTTGACAAGGCGAAAGAAATCATCGAAGACCTCGAAACAGGTGAAGTCGAGAAGGTGCCCGCATGGACGTGTCAATGCGGAGAAGACGTCGATGAGGGGTTTGACACGTGCTGGTCCTGCGGCGCCGGCTACAAGGCTGGTTAATGGCCCACGGCGACACGAGTTCCCAATCTGAGCTGCATGTTCGCCGTGTCGAAAGTCCCGCTCACTGGCGTGATTTCTTCAAGTTGCGACGGTTGATCTACCGTAACGATCCAGCCGCCGTCGTCCCACTGCGGTCAATGGAAAAGCTGCAACTGGATTCGAAACGAAATCCGTTTTATGAACACGCAAAAATTCAAGCCATGGTTTGCTACCGCAATCGAAAGCCGGTCGGTCGCATTGCGGCGATCAAAGACGATCTGCATAACGACTATTACAAAGACTCGGTGGGCTTCTTTGGGTTTTTCGAGTCGATTGATGATCAAACGGTTGCCGCAAAACTGCTCGCAGCCGCAGAATCCTGGCTTCATGAACAAGGCTGCGCCGTCATGCGGGGGCCGGTGAATCCCTCCATGAAATCGGATTTTGGTGTGCTGGTCAAAGGGCACGAAACTGCCCCTTACATCATGATGGGCCATTCACCCATGTATTACGAAAGACTTCTGCAGAACGCAGGCTTCGAAGTCGCAAAACGTTTTTTTGCTTTCAAATACCGATCGGATGCAGACTACGTTTACGCCAAGGAAAAATGGGTGGCAATAAATGCCGCCGTGCAACGCCTCAAAAACCGATTTCCTCAGCTTGTGTTTCGTGACGTCGACTCGTCCAATTATGAAGCAACGCTTCGCGATGTTAACGAACTCGGTAATCAGGTACGCAGTGCCAACTACGGGTTCGTTCCGTTAACCGAATCGGAGCTGCGGTTTATGATGGCTCAAATGAAAAGAATTATTCGGCTTGACATGATCCATGTTGCTTATTGGGAAGATCAGCTTGTCGGCTTTATCGTTAATCTTCCCGATCTTAATTGGGCTCTCCAAAAAACGTGGGGGCGGTTTGATTGGATACGAATGCCACAACTTCTGTATTGGATCAAGAAGACGAAGCGTGCCCGAATCATAGCACTCGGAGTTCACGAAAAATATCGAAAAAAGGGTATCGCAATCACGTTAATGAAACTACTGACCGATGTTAGCCGTGAATATGAAGAATGGGAGTTGTCCTGGGTCGTGGAAGACAACCTCAAATCCATCCGCGCGATCGGGCGGACGTTGCCACTAATCAAGCATAAAGTTTATCATTTATATGAAAAACCAATTAAACCCCGTAGCTGAATTCGTGATAATTCAGAACTAACAATCGGAATCGGAATATGACTTGGGACCTCTCAAACGACGAAATCGAACAGACAGCGGCGATGTCAGCGGAAGACCGTTACGCCTACTTTATTGAAAAGACGATTGAGCACGAGCAAATCTGGAGTCTTAGAAATGAGGAAGGCTGGGTGCTTGGTGAGGCGACGGATGACATCGAGGCGATTCCAGTTTGGCCACATCCCAAATATGCTGAAGCGTGTGCGACCGGGCCTTGGGCCAATCATGACGCTGAAAGTATCGATTTGAAAGTCTTCATCGAGCGTTTCGTTCCAGGCATGATGCGTGATAAACGGGTGTTGGCGGTATTCGAGGTGACAAACGGTTCCGCCATCGTTGTCGACCCGGATGCGGTCGCCTACGACTTGGACATCAGCGTCGACGACTAGTGCGTGTCGCACGGACGTATAGCGGTCGTGGCGCTCTGATTGCCGGGCGAAACCGACGAAAAGACGCCAAACTTAATCCAAACGCGCTCTAAATGCCCATGTTTCCAGATAAATCAAAACTAATTTCATTGCTGTTAACCAGCCTGGTTTTTGGTGGCTTACTGTTGGTTAATGTTGACAGGGCGGCCCACGCCAAATTACCCGTTACGACAAGCCATCACGGGTGGCCCCTGGTTTTCCTTAAGCGAACTCCGCTTGAAATGAAATTTGCGGGCGCGAATGAAGTGCCGTACTCGTGGCCTTGGCCGCCCATCGAAAAAGAGCAGCGAGTCTTCAGCTGGATGAATCTGACAACGGACTTAATCGTTGGACTGTCAATCGTCGGGATCACGTTTGTAATATCACACACGTTGTTTCGCCAAGTCTTTCCGCCCAAAAAAGTCACCTAAAACGATCCGAAAACTTGGCTTCGACCTCCTAATCGTAGTCGTAGTCCTCCTCGTCCTCGTCCTCGTCCTCGTACTCGTAGTGCTGCAAGAAACCCCCGCGTTCACGCGGCGGGAGGTTCATCTTCGACCTAGCTTTAACAAGCATTAGCAAATAGCAGAAGCCCCCGCATTTATGCGGCGGGAGTGTCACCGCTCGCCCGACGGGGATGCCCGATGATCGTTAAACAAAAGTGAGGCTCCCACCACATAAATGTGGGGGCGTCCAACGAATGACCGAACTGAGTTGTGCCAATGTTTTCGCATCTAGGTTGATAGTGAAGCTCCCACCGCGTAAACGCGGGGGCGTCTCCCGACGTAGTCGAGTTGCATCGTACTCGGACTCATCCTCGTAGTGGTCTTCGTCTTCGTCGTCGTACTCGTAGTGGTACTCGTCCTCGTAGAACTCCGAACGAGGGTTTTCGAAAGTAGAAGTTGTTGCGCAGGCATTCGTTCAACGATTAACCGAACCTATTCGCAGCTACTTTGCGCTTTGTGCATCCGACCGTTCGGATGCACCCCGGGCAAATCTTCCGAATACCACTCTTGCAACACCGTTTCCCACTGTTGGCGGTCTTTGACTTTCACGAAATCAGCCCGGACCGCTTCATGCTGGGGATGTAGAATGGAATACTTGATTCCGAACTTTCGCATTAACGCACCGACTCGCGATTCACCGTACAGGCTTTCCGCCAGGATGTAGTGTTCGCGAATGACCTCACGCTGCTCGTGAAGCGAAGGTGGGTCGGGCTGTGGTTTGCCAGCGGCCAAGGCTCTTGCTTGTTTGAAAATCCATGGATTGCCGATCGCTCCTCGCGCTACCGTAACACCGTCAACTCCCGTTTCCAGAATCATGTTCAGACACGCATGAGGCGTAAACAGGTCTCCGCTGCCAAGAATGATTCGTTCGCCAACGTGTTGCTTGACCCTGCGGAGGAATTCCCATTTGCTGGGACCAACGTACCGCTGTTCGACGGTTCGACCATGGATCGTGGCGGCGGCGACTCCGATTTCAAACGCTCCGTCGAGAATCTCGAAAAAATTGTCTTCGCTTTCATTCGAATCATTAATTCCGCGCCGCATCTTGACCGTCACCGGAATTTCGGGCGGGACGTTTTCACGGGTTCGACGAATGATCTCGAGAGCAACATCAGGTTGTCCAAGGTGAAATCCTCCCCGGCACCGGCCAAGCACCTTTTTTACGGGACATCCAAAGTTGATATCGATCACATCGAAACCTGCCTCGACCAGCTTCATTGCTCCGGCAGCGAACTGAGCCGGATCGGAGCCCATTAGTTGTCCACCGACGGGTTGCTCCTCATCAGAAATATGCAGGAAATGACTTGTGCGTTTTCGTTCCTTCAGTTCGACCAGGAACTTATCCAGCATTACCTCGCATATCGAGTATGGTGCTCCCAACCTGCGCGCGATGACGCGCATCGGCCAGTCGCTATAGCCGGACAGAGCCGCCTGAACGACGGGGAACCCAATATCAACATTGCCGATTTTCAGGTGCGGCAATTCGAGAGGTGTTCCGATTTCTAATTTTGTGTTGGTGCCAACTGACATAAGTCAATTCAATCGAGTGCCGATAGCTCGTAAAAACCGATCTGATATTGCAAATAGAGAGTACCTGAGCGAAAACAGTTCGGGAAAATGTTCGCTTCAGCCTGGAAAACGAATATTTTACGAGCTGACGGAATCAATCGAAAGCCGAAATTGTTAAAGAATAATGAGTCAGGACTCAGTCGCCGGAACGGCATATCGCGTGCTTGGCACAGTTAACTCCTGCTCTTTTTATCGCTCAAAATAGTTAAGGGATGATCGTTGGTGGAATTTTTTTTTGAAGTATTAATTGGTTTTTGGCCATTCTGGGTCGGGCTGGTGGTTGTCGTTGCCGTCCTGTTGCTGCTGCGAATGTATTCGATTGGCCAAAAGCGGCTGCCTTACGTACCGCGTGAACGTCTTGTCACCAAAACCGAACTGAGATTCTACAAGTCGCTTCACAAAGCAGTGCTCGATGATTGGCAGATC
>CAMYNE010000625.1 GCA_947259675.1 uncultured Pirellulaceae bacterium | reverse complement strand
TTTGTGGGCCACGGATGTTGAATAGCACGGATGGGGTACCCCCTGATTGATGTGAGCTTGGGTCAGTGGATAATTCGCAACACTGCTTGGAGTGGAAAAGGCAATTATGTTCCATGTTTTTTTGACGTCGACACGGCGAGTCGAAATTATCAGATCATCGTATGCCGCTTCTTTCCAAAAAAATGAGAACGAGGTTTTTCGGTTCTCGATTCAATGGAAGATCTTAGTTTTGGACCCATAGTTGAGGCACAACTTATGAAACGATTATTCTTATTGATTGCGATGTCATGTTCGGTCGGAGTGGGACCGCATGGTGATGCGCCGCAACAGATATGCTCGTCGGGGAAATGTTATTCGGCAACGTCCGTTTCGTCCACGGCCCAATACCAACAAGGAACTGTAGTTATTGATTCGGGGTATTCATCGACCTTTGTGCAACCCGTTTATTCACAGCAAGCCTGCTCTCAACCGGTTTGTTCGCAGCAAACTTGCTCAAAGCAGATTTACTCTCAACCGAAATATTCACAAATAGCTGTTACACAACAAATCTATTCGCAGCCGACATACTCGCCACCACCTGTTTCGCAGCATGTTTGTTCACAACCTGGTTGTTCGCAGCAAACTTGTTCGCCGCCGACTTACCGTGAACCGCAAAACTCCCCAGTGGTATACGCTCAACCGATGGGCTCGCAACAGGTGAATTCGCCACCCGCGGTTTCGACGTATACTGCGAATTACAACAACTGCGGTACACCTGATTGCCCGCAGCCCAATTGTGTAACAACGGCTTACAGTTCACCAGGCTGTTCGACGACCTCGCATTCGACTGTGGCCATTTCGAGTCCTTGCAATTCAATTTGCTCAACTGGTACTTTCGCGAGTTATCCGTCCACCAATTCGTGTTCATGTAACTCATGTGAAACGACTTGCGTAAGACGAGGTGCGCGGCGGTGGCGACGGTAATGGGCTTAGGTCTTGTACGGCATAAAGCACAGCTGCTCAGTTGAATCTTGGTGTTTCGGGCGCAGTCACGGATGCTGGTACGCATGTGGTTTTGACCGCTAGGCGAAATATCGGTGATTAACTGATGAATAACGCCATCCAGACAGTAAGGGCTCAAGGTTGTTTCTCAATCTCGGGCCTTTTTTTTGCAATTGACGCTGGCGAAGTCGATTTTCGACCTTAAACCGCTTATCATCTTGGTTCGGTCCAAACTAATCCTTCCCGAATAATCAGTTGGTAGAGGAAAAAGAAAATGACAGAATCCAAACATGGAAAGGGCTTTGCGTTGCGGTTGGTCGTGCTCGTGGGAATATTGGCGGTGGCTGTCGGAGTTTTTTACTACGATCGTTTCGTTTTACCCGAAAAAAACAAAGTAGCGATTGAAGCGGCCTATCAACTCATGGTTGCTCCTGACGAGGAAGGAGACGGGATAACCAAGGCAGAAGTTGCAGCAGCAATCGGATTTGCTCCACAAGACGAAGACGAAACGAACCAGGACGGTTACACGATCGAAAAATACGAGTTCAAAAGAGCGCTGCCGTTCCTGCAAGGTGAATACTTGAACGTAATTTACCAAAATGGATCACTGGTTAAGATCATTCAAAACAAGGAATTCGATCCAGAGGATGTCGATAATTCGATGGGGATCAGACCACCGGATCCTGCCAAGTATAAAGGTCAAAATGTAGAAATCGGAGTCGCGGGGGGTGGTGGCGACGAAGCGGATGAGGACGAGGACAAGGATGACGACTCAAAAGAGGGCGGTGAAGACGAAGAAGCATCCGAAGAGCCCGGCGATCAAGAGGGCGCCGGCGATGAAGACAAGGACAGTTGACTCACTAAGACAAGGACAATTGACGCATAAGGTGTTGATCGAAAAACAACAAGCCTGCACATTTGATGTTCAGGCTTTTTTGGTGGATAGCCGAATTCTTCCGTGATCGATTGGACGCTCCATTCGTTTAACCGCGTTGCCCAACGGGCCGCGTTTTGCCTTCCAACTCGCGAGGCGTTCCCCACGCGGTTAACCGATGCGTATTCAATCTTGCTCTCGATCATCACCGACGTCGAAATCCACGATGACGGGGCGATGGTCAGAGCCAAGATTGGGTCCAACTCGATAGTCCAGCACTCGGATATCCGGGCTGATCAATACATGGTCAATTTTTAATCCGCCCAACCACGTGGGGAATAAATACCAGGTCGGCTGAATCCCCGTGGCGGATGGGGTCAGCCCACCTCGTTTCAAGACATCTGCAAAATGAGGTGACCAGGGAGTCAAATTAAGATCGCCTACCATCATTCTTGACAGAGTCGGGTCCAAGGCGGTCGCCGCCTGCACCAAATGCTGATTTCGAGATTCGGCTCGATGAACGCGAATCGGCGGTACCGGGTGAGTTGCGATCAAATTGATTTTCTTTTCGTTGATCGACAACACTCCATTAAATGACGGCAATTGTTCGAATCCGTATCGCTGGACTTCGATTTCGTCGAATGGTAACCGTGAAAAAACGGCAATCCCGAAATTGTCTTCCCGAGG
>CAMYNE010000624.1 GCA_947259675.1 uncultured Pirellulaceae bacterium | reverse complement strand
CCGCACGACCGTAAAAGTTGGATTTAGCCATGAGGCTATTCATGAGGCGTTGATATCAACTTTTCGCCTGTCGATCGCCAACTGAAAAGGTCATCTTGTTGAGTTTGAACGAGTCGAATCAGGACGATCCGTTGATGGTCCCCACGGTTTTGAAAAACTTCCGGAGAGTCCTCTGGGGCTGGTGAAAACGAAGCTTGCGTTCCAGACTCGCTCTTTGGACCGGCCGACGGGCTACAAAAAAACAGCTCCGCCAATCCAGCGAAATCGGGTGTCGCTCCGATCAGCACCGTTTCACCGGGCACAATTTCCAGATCTATCATCAAATCGTTCAACGAAGTAATGGTCTGTTTCTGTTGAAACAAAAATGAGCGATCTACGACGCCAATCTGGGTTCTTGGTTTACCATGATGAATCTGTGGTGTGATGGTCAACCGAACCGATCCGTCTCCATTTGGAAATGTCTTGATTTCGAAAATCCCGAGGACGGATTCGCCAGCTCCTGCAGACGGACCGTTCTTTCCGTAAACAACCCAGCTTTTTGCCGGATGAATACTCGAAACTCGGAGCTCGTGAGATTCACCATCGCGATTCTGTATCTTCTGATGTTGGATTAGACGTTTGGCAGGTTTCAATAGTCCTTTGTCATACATCTGAAGCTGGAATTCATTCAGCAGGTCAGGATTGATCTCTTGAGGTTTTAGAAGCTCATGTAATGTCGGCGGAATCTGACTGGGGACGACTGCGACACGCAAGCCGTTCGCATCCAGTCGTTTCCGGAGCTCCAAAGAGCTCTTTTGCTGATCAAGTTGTTTCCAGAGAAGTTCCAGGTCCTCATTTCGGGAATGACTGAGTTGAGCCACACCAACTTCCAAAGAAACCGAATCAGGTGACATTCGACCACTTGGAATGTGCAGCGTTCTCGTTTTTCGAGAATCCGGTTTCCATTTCGCACATCCGCCAGTAAACAACGAAATCCCGACAACACAAGCGAGTGCATTGCGCATGTACCTCGATTTTCGTTTTAGAGTCCATAAAAAAGCCATGACGCTAGTTACTAGCAAGCACGAAACTGGTCAACACGAATCGAACTATTTGCGTCTCAAGTTCACAAAAATAGACGTCTTCAAAAATTTCGTACATTTTGCAAATGCTGGCCAATATGCTGGCCAATATCGAGAATATGCAGGCGAAGAAGTGAATAATTTTTGTTTTAGCCTTTGTTATTGCGGGGAAAATCGATGTTGGCCAAATCCGAACTCATGCAACTGCTAAGTCGGCTACCAGAAGAGGCTCTGGCGGCCACTCTCATCCTGAGCGTGGTTTTTACGTTTATCACGATCATCGTTACGGTGGTTTCCATCGCAAACACACATAAATCCATTACGCTCGCCCAGATGTCAAAAGAGCTAATCGAAGAGCTGCTTGCCAAGGGCTATTCGCCTCGGGAAATCGAACCACTCGTCAACGGACCGAATTGTCTGGACAAGATGCGGAACCTGTTCGCCTTTGTCAAAGACAAATCTCGCTTTGGTCGCCGGCGCTACCGGTACCCTGCCCCTCCGGTCAAACAAACAATGGTTTGAGTCTTAAGGAAGTTCCAGGGATCATTTATCCGAATCGTTGTCCCGGATAAATTCGTGACGCATTGAGCCATCATTGGGCATGCGGAGAATTTTCGTCACGAATATGGCCGCCACCGCAAAAATGCCAGCCAGCAGCAATACTTTTCCAAAATACTTTTCTGTGTGAATCCGTGTCCCGAACAATAGCGCGACGCCGCTGGTAAAAAGGAAAAGATTGGTCAAGTTAAACTGAAAACGCGAGCGCTTCGGTTTCGAAAAATGCGTTGCCGGCTGCAAATCGTCCCTGGCTTCGATTGTGCCGATCAGTTTGAGCGTGTACTCAACGCCGCTGATATGGGCATCGAACCGGGACGCTACGACCAGTCCCAGTGATTCCGCCGTAGATGCCAGCAGCATCACCCCGTTTCCCGGGTCCATCAACGACGTCGTCGAAGGCGTTTGCCCGCTTGCCATAAAGCGGTTGCCCGATTCGGACAGCGGGTCGATGCCGATCAGTGTAAATCGATCACCGGCAACCACCACCTGACCGCTGACAATCGGCCTCAGGCCGCGGAAGCCGTGATCAACGCGGAGTTTTACATACTCCCGTTCGTCGATTCCACGAGGGCCGCCAAGGAGGGAGTGAGAGGCGCCGCCACTGACGGCTTCGGTGGACAGCTGGAACGCTCTGCGGGCATGTTTAACCCGATCAAAGTGGGCACAGCCGATCAACCGCTGCTGAACGACAGCTGCCCCAGCTATAATTTTGACGTGATCGACGGCGTAACGTATCAGATCGACCTGACGCAACCCTCCCGATTTGACGCCAAAGGCGTTGAAATCAATCCCGATGCGAGTCGAATCGTCAACCTGAGCTTCAATGGGCAACCCATTGATCTTGAAACACAGTTCATTATTGCGACAAACAACTACCGGGCATCCGGTGGCGGTGATTTCCCAGGCGCAAAAGGCGACACGATCA
>CAMYNE010000623.1:1993-4547 GCA_947259675.1 uncultured Pirellulaceae bacterium | reverse complement strand
AGCTTCCTTCGTATAAGCAACCTCTTTAAATTTGATGTTAACGAATCTTTCCAGGTTGGCGAGAATCTGGCGGTAATCTTCCTTCATCGCGTTGTCAAACGGGGTAATCGTGTCGTCTGGGTCATGGAACGGGAAGGCATCACCGCCTTGCAACGCTTCGACAAAGGAGTAAGGGATTTCGTAAACACCCGTGTCGGGATTGATCAGAGCAAACCATGGGTCTTCTGGTCCAACGCGAACGAGCGCATCCGCCCCAGCAGGATCCGTGTTGACGTTGATTCGCTTCCAATCCGAATAAAAACGGCCATTGAAGCCTCGCACAATAATCGAATCAAGAGAACGCCCGAAGTCATTGACGGCACCTTCGACTCTTAAGTCTTCGAATTGAGCCGAGGTTAACTCATGAATCTGGCCTTGCTGTAGAACTTGATTACCTACGAACAACTCTGCCGAACGGAAGAAGTCATTCTCGTCAAATACTTCGTATTTAGTAAACCGAAATCCGTCGTCGCCTTGAGATACAAAGTCGGAAATAAGTACTTGTTCCAATTCATCAATTGAAACGTCATTCGAATCTGAAACCAATGTCGGGCGATTGAAAGTGGAAATGGTCGAAACCGAAACGTCCGACCAGAACTTGCCGTCGAATACCCGAATTTCGATATCCTCTAAAGCGCTCGTAGCGGGCGAGTTGTAATAAGTGTTTTCCAACTGATTGGCGTTGACGATAATCTGTTGACCTTCCGGTTGACGGAAACCGTTGATTGAGATGTATCCGCCACCCGCTTCGCCCGAATCAAAAAACTCAAACTTCTTGAGTGAATTTCCATCGGCGTCTGTAAACCGAATCATATTTCGGAATGGAATACGACGATTCAGTCCCGTACTCAACGAATTAGCATTTGCCTCGGGTGCAAACCGGTTCGCGCGGGTCGTAATTCGAATATCGGCTGTCGCACTAAAGAACCGACCATCTGAAGCACGTACCCCGATGTTCTCACCGATTGCTGAAGAACCACCGACGTAGCGTAGTTGACCAAGGCGGGCTGCTGCAAAAGTGAAAAACTGGCCAGACGTCTGACGAACTCCGTTCAGTGTAAAGAATCCACCGTCGGGGCGAGTTGAACGATCAATGACGGAATAAAAAGCTGCGGGTGCGCCTTCAGGGTCGCTGTAAGTCATTAAGGGGCCAAGCTGAATGGTTTCCGAAGACAACACCGATCCGTTGGTTGTTGTCAACGTCGGTCGCTGCGTGTTTGCAATAATCGTGGCGACTTGTCCCGCTCTAACGTTGCTATAAAAAAGGCCATCAAAAACTTGAACACTGACCGACTCGCTGTCGACGATTAGCCCAGCGTTGTAACGAACCGTGTGAACTTGGGATGCATGGACCTCAATCCAAGCGCCAGCAACTTGGCGTACGCCTGCAACCGTAAAAAATCCCGAATAAGCAACCGAGTTATTGTCGCGAAAACGGTACTTCGTAACCACACTTCCCTGATCAAGATCAGAAACAGTGAACATTGACCGAAACGCCAACTTTCTTCCAATTTCGACTCTGTTTTCAAGAAGGGTTACGTTGGGCCTGAAGATATTAGCCATTTTTTGATACCTCTAGGTTTTCGTGAAGGGTTCACTGTAACGGTGAGCAGACAATCTGTTCCGGAGCCGGTGGGTTTCCGAAACGAATGTGCGAAAAAACCGGCCATATGTGCGAGATTCCATTATATATAGGAAGCCCCCAAGAAAACAAAGGAATCTAGAAATTAGGAGATTTGGGTGGTGCGTTTGTATCAGGATTACCTGCTGCAACCGCTGTTTCCGCTGGATTTGCCCCATCTCGCGGTTTCACCAGCCCTGCGTCAATTAGCTGTTTCACCAAGTTTTCCATTGCACTAAAGCTTCTCAAAAACCCGTCGGGCGGCATCACAATCCGCTGGCTGGCCTCCAATCGAGGCTTTTCGTCAGGGTTATTCTGCGATCCAACAAGCGTGACCAAGTCCATTCGGACCATGCCGCCCGCGAGGGTGATTTCTCCAATTCCGTCCGCAAAAATGTTTTCAGGTCGGTCCACAATGTTCTCCAATAAAAAAGTGTCTTAAAAAAAGATGTTCCGCATTCTCTATGCCAGATGATCTCTGGCTCAAATGTTCAAAGTTCGTAATTTAATGGCCTGATTCATTCGTCGCAAGCAAACAAACTGTCAGCACTTGCAGCGGCCAAACAAAAATACGCAATCAACGTGCAAATTTGCCTCTCAGCGGATCAAAGTAGACGAGGCGAAATAAACAGGATGCCACATTTAGCCCTGTTGGTTTAGTTAGATTTGAGCTCAATGCACAGCAAAAAATGAAATCCTGTTTACTCCAAAGCCGCATCGACATGGATTTCGGAATTCGCTACAAGCCACTGACAGTTATGTTTATTTATTGCAACATCGGTTCTCAGGCAGCGATTTCGAACAGATGATCAAAGGAATTTCGAATTTTTTGCGAATGATTCGCAAGTCAGTTCGTGGAGTGGACACTTCCCACCAACTGGCTTTGGGAGTCAT
>CAMYNE010000623.1:0-1985 GCA_947259675.1 uncultured Pirellulaceae bacterium | reverse complement strand
CGTACGTTTTCTTGATGATCATGATTCTGTCTACCGCCAATCTTTTGAGCGGTGCGTGTTCCGGGGTTTTGTTCAGTTGGATGGGAACGGCACTCGATCCGGTCGCTCATCAGCTGGGTTCATGGGTCTTGACGTTCGATCCTTTAGAAACCACTTGGTTGTGGCTTTATCAGCTACCAGTAGTGCCGTGGACGCGTTTCGAAAACACGGTGGTAATGGGAATCCTGGTTATTGCAATTTTGGCTGCCTACCCGATCTACCGACTCAGCCTTTTCTTCTTTGACCAATACGGGAAGGAAATCGGACAGAGGTTCATACAAAACCGTTTCGCCCAATGGCTTGTAGGTAGTCCTGCTCAACCGGCAGGGGAGGGTTAACGCGAAATGGCTCGATGGTCGTATTTGATTCCGCGACTAATCATTCTTGGTTTAGTCGTAGTGGCAGTCTGGATTGGATCGGAACCCATTCTCAAGTATGCGCTTGAAAAATCGGGAGAGGACGCAATCGGCGCCAAAGTTGAAATTGGCCAAGTCCGAACTGCGATACGCACCGGGAAAGTCTATCTCAAGGATCTCCAAATTGCGGATCCGCGAAATCCGATGTTGAACATGGTCCAAGCCGACATGGCTTATATTCAGCTTGATCCGCGACTGCTGTTGCAACGGGAAATCGTTGTTGAGAATGGGACAACCAGTAAAATCAAGTTCGGCGTACCGCGTACGGCATCTGGAAAGTTGGACCGGAATCTGGCCCAGTCCGAGACGATCCACCCTACAAAAGCAGTTGAAGCCCAAAGCAGCAACTCGGATTTATCACAGACCTGGCTTGATGGTTTCCAGTCTACAGTTCCCCAGACTTCCGAAGAAGATCTGGAAACGGTTAGTTTGGCTCGACAGTTCAAAGCAAAGTGGCTGCCTCAATTCGAGGCAAAACGCGAGCAGATTGTTTCCGTTCAAAACCAGATTAATCTGCTTCGAAAAATCGCAATCAGCAAGGACAATTCGAATCCGTTACGAACGCAACGCATCCAGGCCGCGTTTAACGACATGGAATTGATGCATCAGAAAATCGTACAGTTGCAAAACAGCTTGCTGCGGGCAAAACGGCGGGACGAAGAAAAAATCCGGCAGCAGGTTACTGCCAACCAGATCGACAGTCAGACTGTGTCTCAACTATTGTTAAAAGAATCGCAAACAGAGTATGTCAAGGAAGTCTTGCGATGGTTCCGATGGTTTCAGTCCACCATCCCGGATCCCCACAAAGACTTTTACCCGATTCCGACAAGGGGCACAGATGTCGTGTTCAAAGGAATCAAAGCGAGCCCCCGACTTTTGATCAAGTCCCTTGAAATTGACGGCGAAGGCCGGATGGCGGGTCAGCATTTGAATTTTGTTGGCACCGCAAACAACCTTTCTTCACGTCCAGATTTACACGACGAACCGATCAGCTTTCATCTGCGTGCACTTGGAAAACAGCACTTGATCGTCGATTGCGTCCTCGATCGTCGCTCCGAAGTCGTCTCCGATACGCTGAACGTCCAATGCCCCGACCTCAATATCGACGCCCAGATGCTGGGAAACAAAAACACGATCTTGGTGGCGATGGGCCCAAGTCACATGCAAGCTGAGATAGCAATCCGCATTAACGACGACCAGCTTTCCGGTGAACTGGTTTTCCGAAATTCAGAGGTCTTAATGCACGTGGACGACATTCATCCTCTCGCGGGTGGACAGGCAACTGCGCTGAAAATCAATCAGAACTTGGCTAGCGTCGACAAATTTCAAACCTACGTTCAGCTTTCAGGTACACTGCAAAAACCCGAATTCGAATTCCGGTCAGACCTTGGAAATAAATTCGCCACGACGATGAACCGGTTGGCCATTGAACAAGTGAATCGGAATGCCGAACATTACAAAATACGTTTG
The DNA here is from genome assembly GCA_947259675.1 of uncultured Pirellulaceae bacterium. Taxonomy (GTDB): domain Bacteria; phylum Planctomycetota; class Planctomycetia; order Pirellulales; family Pirellulaceae; genus Mariniblastus. The sequence goes on along the minus strand of CAMYNE010000623.1, from coordinate 60 downwards.
GCGCAAATCCTGAATGAAGAAATTGAACAACTGGATCTCACGATTCAAGAAAACCTGCGT
>CAMYNE010000622.1 GCA_947259675.1 uncultured Pirellulaceae bacterium | reverse complement strand
CCGTCGCGAATATCGATGCCGGTCGGACAAGTCGTGACGCAGTTGCCGCAATCAATACAATCGCCCAGCACTGGCAATTCGGCATGCTCCGGTTTTTTCTTTCTGATTTTTCCACGTGGGTCTCCCCGCCGCTCGTCGTAAGCCACGATCAACGAATTCTGATCAAGCAACACTGATTGGAAGCGACCGTAGGGGCAGGCGACCAGGCACAGTTGTTCGCGGAAAAAGCAAAAATCAAACATCATCGCGCCCGTGACAAACGCCATAATCAGAAACGGCACCGGGTGTTGCAGCGGCGATTGGCGCACCCATTGGGAAAGTTGGTCGACACCAACAAAGTAAGCGATAAAGGTGTTGGCCAGGTAGACGCAAACCAGGAAATAGACCACGTATTTGCCCGCCGTACGCCACGCCGGCACGTTTTTCTTTTGGCCTCCGCGACCGACGGTTCCGTCGAAAAATCTTTCAATTGGCCGAAACAGGAATTCCATGTAAACGGTTTGCGGACACGCCCAGCCGCACCAGACCCGTCCGAACAGAGCGGTAAACAACACAATCGTCAGCAAAAGACCGACCAAGAAAATGGCCAGCAGTATCGTGTCGGTCGGCAAAAATGTAAAACCGAAAATCGTGAACTGTCGGGCTGGGATATCCAGCAGAATGAACGGTTTGCCGCCGATCTTGATGAATGGCAAAACCGTAAAAATTGCGATCAGCAAGTACGCGACCCAACGTCGACGTTGCAACAATTTGCCTTTGCTGAGTTTCGGTTTTAGCCAACGTCGAGAGCCGTCTTTTTCCAACGTACTCAGGACATGTTCTTCGGGTTCCAGGATGGAAGACATGGTTGGTTTTGGCTCGATCTTCTTTCACGATAATTCACGAAAAGCTGTGTAGATTCAGAGAAGGGTTTAGTTTGCCAGTTCACTGGTCAACTAGTTTTCTTCCCAAGGTGGAATCGGGTCACCTTCAGGAGCTTTCCCACTGACCGGCTTTTCCCGCAAGGAAGCGATGTATGCTGCCGTCAAAACAATCTGGTTCTTATGGCTCAGGCGATTTTTCCAGGCAGGCATCGAGCCGTTGGCTGCGCCTTGTTCGATGACGCGGGCGATGTCTTCGACACTCTTTACATTTTTCCAATAATCGTCAGTCAAATTAGGTCCGACGGAACCGCCACCGTCTGCTTTGTGACAACTGACACAGTTTGTTTTGTAGACGGAACCTCCGACTTTCAACCACTTGGGTTCTTTCATGTATTTGAGAATCGTCTCTTGATTAGCCTCCAACTCCCCGATTTCCGAAAAACGCAGCTCCATAACCTTGGCCATTTGTCGGTCGTGATCGTCTTGAATCGTGCGGCCTTCAACACCTAAGTGGTAAAAAGCCCAATAGGCTGGTGCGAAAAAAATTGAAGCCCAGAACAGGAATTTCCACCAACCCGGCAATGGATTGTCATATTCCTGGATCCCGTCGTAACTGTGATCCATCAAAATCTGTTCGGGATCAGGCTGGTTATTGAATTCCGTTTTGCTGTTCATTGCTGATTCTCCGTTTGGTCGCCGAGCACAATTTTTGCTTGCTGTTTGGTAACGTCGCGCCGAGTCAGTAGTGTTCGCACGACCACTGCGACAAAGATCAGCGCGAACATTAACAGGGCGGCTTCCGCAAATATTGAATAGCTGAGTTGTTCGAGAGCTTGTTTGATCATTTTTGTTTCTCTTTTTTCTCGGTTTTGTCGCCGGTTTTGTCGCCGGTTTTATTCGATTCCACCGAACCTTGTTATTGCTCCGTTTTGTCAGTTATGTCAGTTTTGTCAGTTTTGTCCTGCGCGGTTTCCTCGGTGGCAAACAAATCAACGCCAATCCGTTGGATATAGGCAATCAACGCAATCACCTGAGTGTCCGCCAAGTCGATTTCCTCGCCGGCAGAATTTTTGATGCGCCCGTCCTTGGGACCACCTTGTTCGACTAATTGCTTGACCACTTCCCGGGCTTGTTCCCGCGCCATTTCCTCCGCTTCTGTCAACTCTCGATCGTAGGGCGCACCCAGCAGGGCCGCTGCGTTGACTCGTGCTTGGATACTATTGAAATTCAAGCGCTTGGTCATCAAGTGCGGATAGGCCGGCATCACGCTGCCTTCGGTCATCGACGCTGGTTCTCGGAAATGTTCAAAGTGCCAGTAGTTGGATTGTCGGCCGCCTTCGCGGGCCAGGTCCGGTCCGATTCTGCGCGAACCCCACTGGAACGGATGATCGTAGATAAACTCACCCGGTTTGGAATATTCGCCGTACCGCTCGGTTTCAGCGAACAGAGGTCGAATCATCTGTGAATGGCAGTTGTAGCAACCCTCAGCAACATAAATATCACGGCCGGCCAGTTCCAGCGGCGTATAAGGTTTGACCGTCGCAATCGTCGGAACATTCGATCGAATCAAGAACGTTGGAATCAGTTCAAACGCCGACGCTGCGATGACGGCGATGGCCACCCACACGGTAAAGCGTATCGGCAAACGTTCCCAGATCCGATGCCAGCGAGCTTGCTCCCATACATCCAGTTTTTT
>CAMYNE010000621.1 GCA_947259675.1 uncultured Pirellulaceae bacterium | reverse complement strand
TGGCAGCGTTTTTCGGTGTAAGTCCTTCGGAGATATATCTGGAGGTGCTTTCCACAACCACGATCGCATCATCGACGACGATTCCGATCGCCAACACGATGCCAAACAGCGACAACATGTTCAACGAGAAACCAAGCACGGCCATAATCGCGAACGTGCCGACCAGTGAAACGGGAATGGCAACCACGGGTACGATCGTCGCTCGCCAATCCTGTAGGAATATGAAAATCACCAGGACAACCAGAGCGATCGCGATAAAGATCGTGGTGTAAACTTCTTGGATCGACGCCTCGACGAAGCGCGTCGTGTCGAAGGGGATATCGTAGTTAAGGCCTTCAGGCCAATTTCCCCGTCCAGAAAGTTCCTCAAGTCTTTGGCGAATTTGCGTTGCGACGTTTAGCGCATTCGCTTCGGGCAGTTGATAGACGGCGACCGTCGCACACGGCTTACCGTTGAAGTTGGAAGCAAAGGTATAGTCTTTGGCACCTTGCTCAACTCCATTGCGTACTCGTCCGTCGATTTCCTGTGGATCTACGACAACGTCCTTGACACGAATTATCCTGCCTTCCGCACCAGTTCGAACAATGATTTCCTCAAATTGCTCGACCGTGTCTAATCGCCCCAGCGCATTGATCGTAAATTGAAAAGCAGTACCGGGTGGTGCAGGAGGGGCTCCGATCTGCCCGGCTGCGACCTGAACGTTTTGTTCTCGAATCGCGTTGACTACATCCTCGGTGGTCAGGTTACGGGATTTGAGTTTTCGCGGATCGAGCCAGATTCGCATGCTGTAGTCGCCGGCGCCAAAAACCCGCACCGATCCGACGCCGTTGATGCGACTCAATTCATCTTTCACATTTAGCGCATAGTTACTCAAAAACAGTTCGTCCATCCCCTCTTGATCTGACGTAAAGTTGATCATTTGCAGGATTTGCGTTGACTGTTTTTGGGTTGTTATCCCTTGTCGTCGAACTTCTTCCGGGAGTTTGGGTGTAGCAATCGCAACGCGATTCTGAACCATGACGTTTGCCATATCCATGTCGGTACCTAAGGCAAACGTGATTTGCAGCGTGTACGAACCGTCATTCGCGCTGGTTGACGACATGTACAACATGTTTTCGACGCCGTTGACCTCCTGTTCAATGGCGGTCGCAACCGTTTCGGCGATGACTTGTGCATTGGCCCCTGGATAGACGGCGCTAACCTGGACGGTCGGCGGAGAGACCTGGGGAAACTTGGCAACCGGCAGGCTGGTAAACGAAACTGCTCCAGCGATTACGATGATGATAGAAATGACCGAAGCAAAAATCGGACGATTAATAAAAAATTCCGACATGTTTCAAAAAAGGCCCTGGTGGTTTCGCTTCAATGATGTTTTTTTCGATCGTAGAATGAATAGTTCGTGGCACGCTTTAGCCCAATACTTTTCAATGGAATCGAAAATGTCGAGCCTTGACCTGCTATCACCACTTCGTGGCTACGTACGTTTCGTCCGCATGTACCCACAGCTTACGCTGTGGGCTACCTGCTTTCACCGCTTCGCGGCTGTTTTCAGCGACGAAGTCGCGACAGCAGGTAGCCCCCATGCGTCAGCATGGGGTTCAGATTTCGACTCATATTTAGCCGCGAAGCGGTGACAGCATTTTTCCATTGAACAGTACCGGCTTCAGCCGCCTGAAGGCGGGACTACAAACATTTCGTTTCCGCATTGACATTTCATTAGCCTGGATCGACTTCCGCGCCTGGCCGAACCCGCTGGATTCCGTCGACGATCACCGAGTCACCTTGCTCGATGCCAGATTCGATAACCATCATGTCTTTATGTTTCGTCCCGAGCATGACATTCTTCCGAACCGCCTTGTTCTGATCGTCAACAACGTAGACAAAAGCCCCGGCTGGATCTCGACTGATGGCCCGCTCAGGGATCAGGAGTGCATTTTCGTATTGTCCAATCTGAACTTGAACCCGGACGAACAGGCCGGGCAGCAAAACGTTGTTTCCTCCTGGCTTGTTATCAAATACGGCTCGCAATTGCAGTGTTCCTGTGTCTTGATCGATTTTTGGATCGTAATAATCCAGATGTCCTTCAAATGGAAACCCTGTGTCACCACTGCGCTTGAGTCGGACTTTGATACTTGTCGGATCAAGAGAACCGTCTTTCTCTCGCCCGGGTTGTCTTTCCAGGTTCAACAGAAATCGTTCATTGATATTGAAGTTGGCCCAAATCGGATCGTTCTTGACAATTTCAATGAGCGGCGTGCCGTTTTCGACCATGTTGCCGCGTTTGACCAAAGTTTTCGTAATCCGCCCATCGATCGGAGCTTCCACGATTGTCCAATCCAAATTCAGCTGCGCTTGCGCGAGATCCGCTTCGGCTTTTACAACTTGGGCCTCGGCATTGGTGATTTTTGCCTCGTCGGCGGCCTTGGCGGCAATCGAACCCTGTTTGGCGGCCAGGGACGTTTCCAAATCCGCTACGGCAACATCGTATTCGCTTCTTGAAACTGCTTTGCTCGATGGCCTCTCAGAGGCTCCTGGAGAGCGACGACAAGCTGGTCGATTGAGCCGTATT
>CAMYNE010000620.1 GCA_947259675.1 uncultured Pirellulaceae bacterium | reverse complement strand
CGCGGCCTTAACTTGGCCTTCAACGGGTGTGACAATTCGTCGCTAACCGGCGCGGCCCGATCGATTTCGCCCGAGAAGCAACATCAACCTCCAAAAATCAGAACGAAAAAACGCTTTGTATCTCAATATCGGCTCAAAAATTGCTCCATTTATTCCCCATTCACTTTGTATTGACTCGTCAATTTTCGCCGAAATTTTGAAATGTGCACGTGTGCGGACCGTGCGGTTTTGACACAACATGCCGGAAATACCCATGATTACAGAACAACAACAATCATCTGCCTTTCTCAAAGTCGCTTTCGAACGAGTCGCGGCAATTTCGACAATGATCGGGAATACGCCCTTGCTCCGAATCGATTATGAACATGACGGTCAAGGCGGGCACATTTTTGCGAAGTACGAATCGGAAAACATGACGGGCAGTATCAAGGATCGGATGGCGATTTATACGATTGGATCCGCATACGGAAAGGGAACGCTGCATCCTAACGACGAGATCGTTGAAGCTACAAGCGGTAACACTGGAATTTCGTTTGCCGCGATCGGCGCCGCATTGGGCCATAAAGTTCGAATTATCATGCCCAATTGGATGAGCCACGAACGAGTAAGCCTGATTCGTTCATTTGGTGCAGAGGTTGTTCCTGTCTCGAAAGCACAGGGAGGGTTCGTGGAAGCGGTCCGCTTGTCGGAGGAATACGCACAAAACCATGATGGAGTATTTTTGCCCCGGCAGTTTGACAATGTCGACAACATTGAAGCACATCGCTTGATGACGGGCCCAGAGATTACCAGACAATTGGAAATGTTCCAGGTCTCCATAGATGCGTTTGTTGCCGGCGTCGGAACAGGTGGTTCCGTTATGGGAATCGGTCGTCACTTACGAAGCATCGACCCAAACGTCCAAGTACATCCGTTGGAACCAGCCAATTCGCCAACTTTGAAGACTGGGACTTGCGTTGGCGCACATCGCATCCAAGGCATTTCAGATGAGTTTGTTCCGTCCATTGTCGAACTGGACGAGTTGGATGAAATTGTCGACGTCTGGGATGGCGATGCAATTCTCATGGCACAAAAATTGTGCCGTGAATTAGGACTAGCGGTTGGAATCTCATCCGGTGCCAACGTCGTCGGAGCAATTTCAATTCAACAACGTCTGGGCACGAACTCAACGGTGGTCACCCTGCTTCCGGATTCGAACAAAAAATATCTTTCAACGGATCTTTGCAGGTGCGAATTAGAACAGCCCGAATTTGTTTCACCCAAAATTCGATTGTCAATGTTTAGCGCAGTTCGCTGACGTGAAAGATGCGGCTGGAAGTAGGCTGTAACAAGCGCAGCGAAGTTGCGGCAACAGAGGAAGCATTCTTAAACGGAGATCCTTCCGACGCTTAGGCTCGTTCAGGGTGAAAAAAAACGGCTGGAAGTAGACCGTAACAAGCGCAGCGAAGTTGCGACAAAATGACATTCTTGAGGCGTTTTTTGGTTGCCGTAACAGCGCGTTGCTCGTTACGGCCTACAAGAAAATACGGTCTCGGCGAGTCGTTCAACAAGATCTTTGTTTGATTATGCAGTTTCGCCAAACTGATTATTTCTTTTTTTCCGCCGCGCCGGTCATTGGGACAAAAGCAACAGCGGCAACGTTTTTCTTAACCACGGTTCCGTCGGCTTGTTTTTCGATGACAAGCAGATTTTGGGAGTATTTGCCAATAGGAATGACCATCTTGCCGTTGGGAGCGAGTTGATCGACCAAGGGTTGAGGTATATGGTCGGGCGCCGCTGCCACAATAATGATGTCAAACGGCGCCTCTGTCTTCCAGCCTTGGTAACCGTCACCGTGTCGTACGGTAATATTTTCATAACCCAAAGTTTGCAGCCTGTCGCGAGCTTCCTTCGCGAGTGGCTCGACAATTTCAATGCTGTGGACGCTCTTTACAATCTCTGCCAAAACGGCCGCTTGATATCCAGACCCGGTTCCGATGTCGAGCGCCTTCTTTTCTGGAGTCGGTTCGACCAATTGCGTCATCAATGCCACGATGTAGGGTTGCGAGATCGTCTGCTGGTGGCCGATTGGCAATGCCGAATCACGATAGGCGAGATGACGTCTGGCCGTCGGCACGAATTCGTGGCGAGGCACTCGCTTTATAGCATCCAGCACGCGCTGATCTACGATGTCTCTCGCGACCATTTGCTTCTCAATCATCTGCTCACGTTCCATCGTATATACCTGTTCGGTTGATGTTCGGTCAGGCGTGGCCGGCTTGTCGGGGAGTGGTTGCTGAGAAGACTTCTGTGGATCTTGTGGATTGGCCGAAACAGATCGGATTGGCTCTGTTGTACAAGACGTCGATACCAAAGCAATCGCGAGAATAGTGACTGGCAACACAAATAGTACGAGCAGCTTTTTTCGGCCGAGGAACATCGTCTTATTCCTTTATCTGGGCGTAGTCAATTCTCCCAAAAAATGTTCTGAATACAATTCCAAATCGGGCAATCGACCGAAAGAATTTGTTACCATGCGTCCGTCGAAAACAGCAGGCCGCTTTGTCGAAAGGTAAGCACATGAACGCATCAGATC